>DASUPZ010000355.1:0-20509 GCA_036280855.1 Pyrinomonadaceae bacterium
TTCGTTATTGACCCCTCTTCAGAAGCTTGGTAAAAGCATGAACAGGCCCTTACCGGAATGCTTGTCTCGACCGGTACACCTCTCGAAAGTTGCTGACTATCGTCACGTTTGTTTTGGGGAGGATACCCATATGTTCGAGCGACAAAGCCGGTTACCACTTAGAAGTACCCGCCGTAAAAACTCCAATGGACCAGCCCGCAGCAGAACGTGGCGCTTAGTCGCTACCGTAACGCTCGTCGCGCTCGCATCTGTGTATGTGGCGTTCGCAGCGATATCGCTCTCGACGTCGATCCCGTATACCCAGGACTTCGCTGGTATGGGTATCCCGTTGACGAATCCAGCACCATCAACTCTGCCGGTAGACTTTCGTGCAGACACAATCTCTGCTGTCAGAACACTCGGTGTTTACGGCGCAGCCAGTGCTCAAACAAATCGCGTCGGCGGCGCGAACGTTTCCACCACGGCAGCAAACGGCAGTTACAACTTCGGTGCCGGAACTTCCACCCTGGGTGACGCAGATCGCGCAGCCGGTTTCATATCGTCTGGCACTGCGACGCTGAGCGGCAATCTCTATGCGCAGTTTGTAAACAACACTGGTGACGCTCTCACGGGCCTGTCGATCTCTTACGACGTTGAGAAGTATCGCAACGGTTCCAACCCCGCCGGTTTTCGTTATCAACTCTTCTATTCGTTCGACGGCTCGACATGGACCAACGCGGGCCCGGACTTCTTTACCAGCTTCGCACCCGACGCTGACAACAGCGGATTTGCGACAGCACCCGGGGCGGCGGTCCCGGTAAGCAGCACGTTGAACGTGCCAATCGCAAACGGCGCGAGTTTCTTCCTCGGCTGGAACTACTCAGTCACGTCGGGCACAACGACCACCAACGCACAGGCTCTCGCAATCGACAATATTTCGGTCTCAGGAGTCGGCGGCGCCGTGGCTACAGACCCGATCGGCACCGGCGCAGCAAATCCGAATTCCGTGCTCCCCGGTGAGTCGTCGACGCTCACAGTCGCAGTCACACCCGGAACAAATCCGGCGAGCACAGGCCTCACCGTCACGGCGGATCTTTCATCCATCGGCGGCGCGGCTGCCCAGCAATTCTTTGACGACGGCGTAAACGGCGGCGACACGACCGCAGGTGACAACGTCTTCACCTACACCGCCACAGTCTCTTTAGAACCCACACCTGGTCAAAAGTCACTGCCTTTTTCGGTCAGCGACAGCGAGTTGCGCACAGCCAATGGCTCGATCAGCCTGACAGTTCAGCAGCCAGTTCCGCCAGTGGACCATCTCGTCATCAGTCAGCTTTACGGCGGTGGTGGTAACTCGGGAGCAACGCTGACTCACGATTACGTCGAGATCTACAACCCGACTGGAATCTCATTCAATCTCGCGGGCTGGTCGTTGCAATACGCATCGGCAACCGGCACCAGTTGGACCAACAAACAACCGCTGGGCGGCACGATCGCTCCGGGTGAGTATTTCCTCGTCAGGCTCGCTTCAGGCGGCGCGAACGGCGCGCCACTACCGATCGCAGCCAACATCACGGGCGACATCAACATGAGCGCGACGACGGGCAAGGTTGCCCTCGTCAGCAACAACATCTTGCTCGCAGGTAGCTGCCCGAACGGCTCGGATCCTGACATCGTCGACTTCGTCGGTTATGGAACGAGTGCGAGTTGCTTTGAAGGAGCCACGCGCGCACCGGCGCCGAGCAACACAAATGCCCTGTTCAGAAAACTGAACGGCGGGCAGGACACAAATCAGAACGGCGCCGACTTTGAAGTCGCTGCTGCGAACCCGCGACGCACGGCGCCGATCGTCGAGCTTGGTCCATGGGTCGCAGGCACTGAACCAATCGATAACGGTTTCAACGCGCCTTTCGATGCAACGGTGACGGTCGACTTCAGCGAGCCGGTTGACGTGGTTGGAAACTGGTTTGACATCACTTGCGCCAACTCCGGCCAACACAACAGCGCCACAGTCGCATCATTCAACAGCTCAAAAGGTTTTCACATCACGCCAAACACCGGCTTCCAGTTTGGCGAACAATGTACCGTCACGATCTTCCATGCAAACGTGCACGACCAGGATCTTGACGACAGTTCACCAAACACTGACACGCTCTTTGCCAATCATGTTTGGACTTTCACGGTCGTCGCTGCTGGTGCACCTGCGCCACATGCGCCGAGTGTGCACCTGGCGCTCGGCAACCCGTCGAACGCAGTCGCGGATCTCCAGCAGTTCAATAACTACCTGATGGAGAAGCCGTCGTTCTCACTGTCGTACAACCGCGACAAGGGAACGCCAAACTGGGTCAGCTGGCACCTCGAGAACGATTGGACCGGAAGTTTGCCCCGGACAGATACGTTCCGTGCAGATCCGGCCGTCTCGCCTGACTGGTATCGCGTGCAATCGACCGACTACTTTGCGTCGGGTTTCGATCGCGGTCACATGACTCCGAATGCGGATCGCGATAACCCGGCGTCGATACCGCTCAACCAGGAAACGTTCCTGATGTCGAACATGGTGCCGCAGGCGCCAAACAACAATCAGGGTCCGTGGGCCGATCTCGAAAGCTTCCTGCGCACGCTCCTGCCGGCGAATGAGGTTTACGTCGTCGCCGGTCCCGCGGGCGTCGGAGGCTCGGGTGATAATGGACCAGCAACGACGATCGCCAACGGTCACGTGACCGTCCCTGCATACACGTGGAAGGTCGCACTTGTGCTGCCACACGGCGAAAGCGATCTCGCGCGCGTGAGTGCGGCGACAAGGACGATCGCGGTGATCATGCCAAACAACAACAGCATCAACAGCGACTGGCACACCTATCTCACGACTGTCGATGCAGTCGAAGCTCTCACGGGTTACGACTTCTTCGCGAACGTGCCTGACATCATCGAGACCTCGATCGAAGCGGGTCTTGACGGAAACAATCCGCCGGGAACTGAGAACCAGTTTGCCACGACGGCGGAGGATGTTCCCGCCGAGATCGCGTTGAATGCTGTGAGCCCCGCGCTCAGCGCGACGTTTACTTATACGATCGTGGGCCAACCGGCCAACGGAGTGCTGTCAGGCAGTGGACCAACATTCACGTACACACCGGCGGCAAACTTCCATGGCTCGGATAGTTTCACTTTCAGAGTCAACGATGGTGCAAGGGATTCGAATACTTCGACCGTGAACATCTCGATCACGGCGGTGAACGATGCGCCGGCGGCTAACAGCCAGTCAGTCACGACCAACAGCAACACGCCGGTCGCAATCACACTGACGGGCAGTGATGTCGAAACTGCGGATCTCGTATTCGAGGTTACGGCTAATCCGGCACACGGCACGTTGTCGGGCACTGGGGCCAACCTGACCTACACGCCAAACACTAACTACAGCGGTCCTGACAGCTTCCAGTTCACGGCGCGTGATTCAGGAGACGGTGCATCACCGGCGTTGACCAGTTCCGCGGCGACCGTGTCGATCACAGTCAACGACACGGTGGCGCCCTCGATCACGGCTCCCGCGCCAACGACTGTTAGATCCGACGCGAACCGGAAGGCAACGATACCCGACGTGGTTGCAGGCACGACGGCAACCGATAACGCCGGCCCGGTCACAATCACGCAGAGCCCGCTGGCGGGAACGGTGGTACTGGTGGGTACACACACGATCACCATCACGGCGACCGACGCTGCGGGCAACACGAGCACGGCCACCACGACGTTCACCGTGGTCGATGGACGCCTGACGTTCTCGTTGAGCGTCTCACCTGAGACGATCAATCCCGGCAAACTGGCGAAGCTGGACATTAATTACACAAACACAACTGCCCAGCGTTTGTCAGTGAGCTTTATCGTTCGCTACAAGAGCCCGTGCGGCGGACCTTTCCTTATCGATAACGTTGGGCCGATGCAGGTCAACGCCTTCACGAGTCGAACTACGAACGTGAACTTCCACGTTCCGAGGGAAGCATGCACCGGGCAGTACACTTTGATCCTCGAAGCGTATATCGATGGAGTTTTTGTTGATACGACTACGGCGGAACTGATAGTGACGCAGGATCCTACGAGCCCACTAGGTCGGGACCGGGGACACGGCAGGCGCAAGTTCAACCATTCGGCTCGATTGGATTTGCACAAACCGCCCCGGTTCTGACTTGCCCCCTCGCGGCCACAAAAGCACAAAGAGCACAAATGAGAATCCATCTGTGCTGTTTGTGCTTTTTTGTGGCCGCTTACTCTGTTGAGACTTGATTTTCTTTGTTGAGGGCAGCGTGCATTGTGTGCCAGGGCAGGGTGGCGCATTTGACTCGCACGGGAAACTCTCGCACGCCCGCAAAGATCTTCAGATGCCCGAGATTGTTTTCTTCAGCCTCTTCGTCGAGTTCGCCCGTCACCATCAAATGAAACTCTTTGAATAGCTCCTCAATCTCTTCCTTGCTCTTGCCTTTCACCGCCTGCGTCATCATGCTCGCCGACGCTTTCGAGATCGCACACCCCGAGCCTTCAAATCCCACTTCCTGCACTCGATCATCTTCGAGATTCAAGTACACAGTAAGTTGATCGCCGCAGAGCGGGTTATAGCCTTCTGCGGTGTGATTGGCAGTTTCGAGCTTGCGAAAGTTTCGCGGCTTCTTGTTATGGTCGAGGATAACCTGCTGGTAGAGTTCGCTGAGTTCCGACATGGTCAATTAACTAAAAATCTCAATCACTTTTTCAATCGTGCGCGCGAGCACGTCGATCTCTTCTTTCGTGTTGTAGAACGCAAACGACGCGCGGGCGGTGGCGGGCACGTTGAATCGCTGCATCACGGGTTGCGCGCAGTGATGTCCGGCACGAACAGCAATGCCTTCCTGGTCCAGGATTGTGCCGATGTCGTGCGGATGAATATCGTCGATCACAAACGACAGCACGCTCGCCTTGTGCTTTGCCGTGCCGATGATGCGTACACCTTCGATCGCCGAGACACGTTCAGTAGCGTAGCGTAACAACTCCGCTTCGTAAGCGGCGGCACGTTCCCTGCCGATGCTGTTCAAATAATCGATCGCCGCGCCCAGGCCGATCTGCGAGGCAATCGCCGGCGTTCCGGCTTCAAACTTGTTCGGCGGCTCGGCGTAAGTGGTTTTCTCAAATGTGACGGTCCTGATCATGTCACCGCCACCCTGGAACGGATTCATCTTTTCGAGCCATTCGATCTTCCCGTAAACAATCCCGCTGCCAGTCGGCGCAAACATCTTGTGTCCGGAAAACGCGTAGAAGTCGCAATCGAGATCCTGCACGTCGACAGGCATGTGCGGCGCCGCCTGCGCGCCGTCGATGAGCACAGGCACACCATACTTGTGCGCCTGGGCAATCATCTCTTTTACCGGATTGATCGTGCCGAGCGCGTTGGAGACGTGCAGCACCGAAACCAGCTTCGTTCGCTCGTTCAGCAGGCCATCGTACTCGTCGAGCAGCAGCTCGCCCGCGTCGTTCATCGGAATCACTCGCAGGCGTGCGCCCTTCTCTTCGCAGAGCATCTGCCACGGAACGATGTTAGCGTGGTGCTCCATCGCCGAGATGATGATCTCGTCGCCCTCGCCGATGAACTTGCGTCCATAGCCGTGCATCACGAGATTAATTCCTTCGGTCGCGCCACGCACGAAGATGCACTCACGCGAGTCGCGTGCGTTGATGAACCGCTTCACCTTTTCCCGCGCGCCTTCGTAAGCGGTAGTCGCGCGCTGGCTCAGGTAATGAACGCCGCGATGAATATTTGAATGTTCCTGTTCGAGGTAAACACTGCCACGATCGACAACGACTTGAGGCACTTGCGACGAGGCAGAGTTGTCGAGATAGATCAGCGGCTTGCCGTTGACGGTCTGTTGCAGCACGGGAAAATCCGCGCGAATCCGCGTTACATCCCAAACATTCCCGGCAGCAACTGGTGATTCGAGTGTTGGCGTTGCGGTATCCAAGGTAACTACTCCAACGACGTATGCAACCGGCGAAGCACCAGTTCATCCAGCTGCGATCTGATCGATTCAACCTTGATCTTTCCGATTACTTCTTCGGCAAAACCGTAAGTCAGCAGGTTTCGTCCCAGTTCGGGATTGATGCCGCGCGCCTCGAGGTAAAACAGCTCTTCGGGATCGATCTGGCCCACCGCCGCGCCGTGCGCGCATTTCACGTCGTCAGCATAAATCTCCAGCTGCGGCTTCGTATCGACACGCGCCTTATCTGACAGCAGCAGGTTCTTGTTCGTCTGCATCGCGTCGGTCTTCTGCGCGCCTTCACGAACAAAAATCTTGCCGTTGAAAACCGCGCGCGCATTGTCGTCGAGAATTCCCTTGTACAACTGGTGACTGCTGCAATGCGGCTGCTTGTGATCGATCACTGAATGCGTGTCGGTGTGCTGGTTCTGACCGGCCATGTACAATCCATCAACCGACGTCTCCGCACCTTCCTGGTCCAGGATCACTGAAACATCGTGACGTGCGAGTTGCGCGCCGAGATTGATCGACGTGGTGTCGTACCGGCTCGACCGAAAGAGTTCTGCGGAAGTGGTCGAGATATGAAAAGCCTCTTTGCTCTCACGCTGCAAACGATAGTGCTCCAGGTGTGCCCCATCCTTCAGAATAATTTCGCAAATCGCATTCGTGAAGTAACGCGCGTTTCCGTTTGAAACAAAGTTTTCGATGACTGTCGCCGAACTGTTTTCTTCAGCGACGATCAGCAGTCGCGGAAAGTTCGCACTGTTTTGCTCCGTGCCATCGGCGACGAACGTGATCTGCAAAGGCGTCTCAAGCTTTACGTTTTTCGGAATCCACAGAAACACGCCCGATTGCACGAACGCCGTGTTCAAGGCAGTCAATCCGTTGTTGTGATAACCCGCATTGCGCGCCAGGTACTTGCGAACGATCTTGTTGTATCTCGCATCGGCGGCTGCGTTGAAAAGATCCGTCGCGACGACGCTTCCGAGTCCGGTCGTCACCGACAAGTCTTCACGCAGAAATCCATTGACCACGATGAGATGCGACCCGGCCGTTTCCGGTACACCGAATCTTGACTGCGGGTCTTCGACGTCGAGCTCATCGCTGGACGCAGGGACGAAGTCCTCTTTTGCGAGCGTCGCAAGGTTTGTGTATTTCCACTCTTCATCGCGAACCGTCGGAAAGCCTAACTGTTCGAAACGCTCCATCGCGCTGCCGCGCACGAGATCGAGCCATGCGACAGTCGGCGCAACCTCACGCGCTGTGCGGAACGCTGCCTGGTAACTATTCTCTGATGTGATGATGTCCGTAACCATGCTTAAGCCGGCGCGCCCGCTCCTGTTCCATTCTGCTCTGCTGCCGTGATCCAATCGTAGCCCTTCTCTTCGAGCACGAGCGCCAACTCCTTGCCGCCCTCGCGAGCGATTTTCCCGCCGGCAAGCACGTGTACAAAATCCGGAACGATGTAGTTCAAAAGTCGCTGGTAGTGCGTGACGACGATGATCGCGTTGTCAGGTGTCAGGAGTTGATTGACTCCACCTGCAACAACACGCAACGCATCGATGTCGAGGCCGGAATCGGTTTCGTCGAGCACTGCGAGCCTGGGTTCGAGCACCGCCATTTGCAGTATCTCGTTTCGCTTCTTTTCACCACCTGAAAAACCTTCGTTCACCGAGCGAGTCATGAAGCTCGCATCCATCTCGACAACCTTCGCTCGTTGCTTCAACAAATCTTTGAACTCGAGTGGATCCAGTTCATCTTTACCGAGATGTTTCTGTTTTTCGTTGTAAGCCAGGCGCAGGAACTGCGCATTTGAAACACCCGGCACTTCGATCGGATACTGAAACGCCATGAACACGCCTTCACGCGCGCGCTCGTCAGGCGCCATCTCGAGAAGATTCTTTCCGTCGTAAATGATCTCGCCCGCAAGCACTTCATACTGCGGATGTCCGGCCAGCACCTTTGCAAGAGTCGACTTCCCGGAACCGTTTGGTCCCATGATCGCGTGAATCTCGCCCTTGTTGACCGTCAGGCTGATGCCCTTGAGAATCTCTTTGCCGTCAATACCAGCGTGTAAGTTTCGAATCTCTAACATTTATCCCACACTACCTTCCAGCTTCAGTCCGAGCAGCCGCTGCGCTTCAACCGCAAACTCCATTGGCAACTGGAGGAAAACGTCTTTACAGAAACCGTTGATGATCAGCGACACTGCATCTTCCTGAGAGATGCCGCGCTGCTGCAAATAGAAAAGTTGTTCTTCACTGATCTTCGACGTCGAAGCTTCGTGCTCGACGCTCGAAGTGTGGTTCATCACCTCGATGTACGGGAAAGTGTTTGCACCGCACGTGGATCCGATCAGCATCGAGTCGCACTGCGTGTAGTTGCGCGCGCCTTCGGCTTTCGGCATCACTTTCACGAGTCCGCGATAGCTGTTGTTTGACTTACCGGCGGCGATACCTTTCGAAATGATGGTCGAACGCGTGTTCTTCCCGAGGTGAATCATCTTGGTGCCAGTATCGGCCTGCTGTGCGTGATTGGTCAGCGCCACTGAGTAAAACTCACCGATCGAGTTGTCGCCCGCGAGAATGCACGACGGATACTTCCACGTGATTGCAGATCCTGTTTCGACCTGCGTCCATGAAATCTTTGAGTTCTTCCCGGCGCACTTGCCGCGCTTGGTAACGAAGTTGTAGATGCCGCCGACTCCTTCCTCGTCTCCGGCGTACCAGTTTTGCACGGTCGAGTATTTGATCTGCGCGTCGTCGAGCGCGACCAGTTCGACGACCGCTGCGTGAAGCTGGTTCTTGTCAAACTTCGGCGCCGTGCATCCTTCGAGATACGACACGTACGAGCCTTCTTCAGCGACGATCAGCGTTCGTTCAAACTGTCCCGACTCTGCGTTGTTGATGCGGAAGTAAGTCGACAACTCCATCGGGCAGCGAACGCCCTTCGGAATGAAACAAAAACTTCCGTCCGAGAAGACCGCGCTATTCAACGCCGCGAAGTAGTTGTCGTTGGTCGGCACGACCGATCCGAGATACTTCTTCACAAGCTCCGGATAATCTCTGATCGCTTCAGTGAAGGAACAGAAGATCACGCCGTGCTTCTTCAGCTTCTCTTTGTAAGTTGTCGCGACTGACACCGAGTCGAACACAGCATCGACCGCAACACCCGCCAACTGCTTTTGCTCCGTTAACGGGATGCCGAGTTTCTCAAACGTGCGAAGCAGTTCCGGATCGACTTCGTCGAGACTCGCCTTGGTCGGTTTCTGTTTCGGCGCGCTGTAGTAAATTATGTTCTGGTAATCAATCGACGGATAGTTGAGATTGGGCCAATGCTTCGGCTCTGTCATCGTCAACCAGTGACGATAAGCTTTCAGACGGAATTCGAGCATCCACTCGGGTTCGTTCTTCTTCTCGACGATCAAACGGATCGTGTCTTCACTTAACCCGCGCGGAATCATGTCCGACTCGATGTCGGTTACGAAGCCGTACTTGTATTCCTGTTGACTTAAAAGTTCTGCTGTGCTCATTTAATTTCGATCCTGCTCTGCCTGGCGACTTGCTGCCAGGTGGCGACTGATTCCCTGAATTTGATGTAACGCCGCATCGACGTTCGCTTCCGTTCCCAGCAATTGCGAAAGCGTGATCTCGGCAAGCGCGTTGTCGACAATCTGGTGCAACTCGATGATCACCGGGCGAATGCCACAGTCGCCGGTGTGTACGCACGCATCGAGCACGCCCGCGTAGCTCTTGCAGTGCGACTCAGCCGGTTCGCCTTCCAACACTCGAATCACCTGGTTGAGCCGGATTTCCGAAGCGGGCCGCATGAGCGAATAACCGCCCTTCGTGCCACGTGTCGACTGCACGAGTCCCGCCTTGGTCAAGATCCACATCAGCTTGCCCGCGTTTGCAGTGGATATGCCTTCAAGCCGGGCGAGTTGCGAGAGCGTCAACGACTCGCCGAGCGTTTCCGCGCGGGCTAACTGCAACAAGCAGCGCAGGCCATATTCCTCTTGAGCTGATATCTTCATAGCTCGTCTAAACCCTTAAACTGACGCAGCTTAAACGATACCTTACTTTAAAGTCAAGATTAACCACAGATTTCGCGGATGGACGCTGATCTGTGTAAATCCGCGAAAATCCGCGGCTAAAGTTTAAAATCGAAGTCGATGTAACCGGCGAACCTGACCGGTTTGCCGTTCACCTGGGACGGTGGGAAAGTCCAGCCTTTTGCCGCGTCCTCAGCGGCATTCCGCAGTAACAGCGGCCCTTCGGAGTTTGTGACCCACACCTTGCCGTTCTCATCAACAATCGCAAAAACCCTGACGGTGCCGGAAATGTTGTGGGTTTTGGCCTGATTTGGATAGGTCGGGGTGACGCGTTTCATTTCCTTGCCGCTGAGTGAGCCGGTGCTGACGAGTTGCGGCTCAGGACCGGTGGTGCCGGCGGCGACAGGCATGGGCGACGGTTGAGCAGGTGCAGTATCCGCCGGAGGCGTAGCTGGTTTGGCTGCCGCAAACGGATTCGGGATCCGGTTGGTGACGGCGTCGAGCGCGGGCGAGCGACCTAACGATGCCACTTGAATCTGCGACACTGCCATCTTCTCCCGCGCAGTCAAATGCTCCGCCTGCCATTTCGCGCGATCGTCATTGCTTCGGGCAAGCGCCATGCGAATACCGAGCACGTCTTCCTGGAGCGCGAGTGCGTCGTAAGAACGCCCTTGTTCGGTCGATATTTCCTTCGCCTGTGCGATTACGCGTTCGAGCAGGCCGCGCACGCGTTCAAGATCCGCGGTGGCTTCGGCCGGCAGATTCGGATCTGAGGGATTGAGGCCGTAAGTACGATAGCGCGCGACGTGGGCGCGAATGCCGTTGACCGTCTGGCCCGCTGCGGCGAAATAAGTTCGGATTGATTCGTCTTTCTGGGTCGCGCGTGTCTGGAAAGTCTCTTCCAGGAGCGACTGCGAGCGGCCGTAGTTTCCCTCTTCCAGGTAAATGCCGAGCAACATCAACGTCGTCGCATTCCGTAATGTTACGTCGTTGACGGTGGCGCGAATGTTTTCCAGTTCCGTGGCGGCAGCTTGAAGCTGATGCACCGCGGCGAGCGCGCGTGCCCGCTCGATCCTGCGCAAAACGGGGTTCGGGCTCGCAGCTTCCTCGCTGGAGCCAGTCGACTGGCCGACCGCGAGAACGGCTGTTAGAAGAATCAGAACTGTCGGGAGGATTACATGGACTTGGGGGCGAAAGTAAAAGAAAGACTTCAAATTGTTTGACTCCTGAATATGCAAAAGCGAGCCACACGCTCGCTTAAGCTGTTCTCATTTTGTCGAGGCTATTATGGCCGCAAGAGGGCCGTTGAGGCAAGTACAGGATTTTCAGGGTAAAAAATAGGTCCTATAAGTCCAATAGGACCTATAAAAACCTATTGAGCCGGGCTTGCCAGGCTCTTGATGATTTTGTCCCGGAAGGCGCGAGCCTCAGTTTTGACGGCGGCTTCGTTGAGGGTCAGGAGGCGACGGTCGCGCATCACCAGGCGGCCGTTGATGATAACCGTTTCCACGTCGGAGGCTTTGGTGGCGTAAACCAGGTCTGAATAGACGTTGTAGAGCGGGATCTGGTTCAGGGTGTCGCGGTTGATGATCAGGATGTCCGCGCGCTTGCCCGTCTCAAGGGAGCCGATTTCCTTTTCGAGATGAAGAGCCTGGGCGCCGCGAATCGTTGCCAGCTCAAACGCCTGCTGCGCTGAAATCACCTTCGGATCGCCACTGAACACCTTGTGCAGCTTCGCGACCGTGTCCATCTCTTCCCACATGTTCAGGTCGTTGTTTGAAGCCGCTCCGTCGGTGCCAAGACCCACGAAAAGGTTCTCAGTCATCATCTTCGGCACCGGCGCCACTCCGGACGCGAGTTTCATGTTTGATTGCGGATTGTGAATCACGCCAACGCCGTGACGCTTCAAAATCGCGATGTCAGTTCCCTGCGGCCACACCACGTGCGCCGCAATCACACGATTGTTCAGGAAACCAATCCGATCGAGATACGCAATCGGGCTCGCGCCCTTCGCTTTGACGCTGTCGTCCACTTCGCGCTTCGTCTCTGAAATGTGCGTAACGATCGGCGCTCCGGTGCGATCCGAAAACGCGCGGACGGCCTTGAGGTGTTGTTCCGAAACCGTGTAAGGAGCGTGCGGCGCAATCGCCGGAATGATCAGCTCGTGACCTTTCCAACGCGCTACAAACTTCTCGACGTAAGCCATGCCCTCCGCGTTCGTCTTGTTGTCGGCGACGGGGAAGTCGATGATCGTCTCGCCCAGCACCCCGCGAACACCAGCCTTCGCAGTTTCATCTGCAATGGCGTCTTCGAAGTAGTACATGTCGCAGTAGGTCGTGGTGCCTCCGCGAATCATCTCCGCCAGGCCGAGCCGCGTGCCGACACGAACAAATTCTTCCGTGACGTTCTTTGCCTCAGCCGGAAAAATGTACTTCGTCAACCACTCCTGCAGGTCGAGATCGTCGGCGAGGCCACGAAACAAAACCATCGGAATGTGCGTGTGACCATTGATCAATCCGGGCGCGATGACTTTGCCCGTCGCATCAACTCTCTGCCGCGACGTGTACACGCGCTCGATCTCCGCGCGTGGTCCAATAGCGACGATGCGGCCGTTTGAGGCCGCGATTGCGCCGTCAGTGATGACGCGGCGCGTCTGGTCCATGGTTACGATCGTGCCGCCCACGACCAGCAGATCAACCGTTTGCCGGCGGCTCTGGGCGGTGATGTCTGGAAGCATGGTCATTAAGATCAGGGAAACACAGATAAACGCAGATTTTTTCACGGATCTCATTTTTTCTTTAAGAACCGGGCATCGAAGGCCCGGGGCAGTAGATCGGCGATCTGAAACTCCTCACTTTCGCCGTGGAGATTTGCGAAGACGATCGTCGCGCCCCTGGCAAACTCCCAGATGATCTGGCGACACGTGCCGCAGGGCGGTGTCAGTGTTTCAGTGTCGGCGACGACCGCGAGCTCGGTAAACTGTCTCTCGCCTTCCGAGAGGGCTTTCCAAATCGCGACTCGTTCGGCACAAACCGTCAAACCATAACTCGCGCTCTCGATGTTACAGCCAATATAAACTTTTCCATTCGCCGTCCTCACCGCCGCTCCAACCTGAAAATTCGAAAACGGCGCCACTGATTGCAAGCGCGCGCGTTTCGCCGCTTCAATCAGCGAGTCAAAATCTTCGCTCAAAGTTGACCTCCAACAGTTGATAAAGCACTGGCCAGCCTCTCGCGAATTTTTCCGCTCAACAGATCGATACTAACGAGATTATGACCACCCTCGGGAATGATGACGTCCGCATGGCGCTTCGACGGTTCGACAAACTGCATGTGCATTGGTCTTACTGTTTCAACATACTGTTCGATAACTGACTCCACCGTGCGCCCGCGTTCGGCAATGTCGCGACGCAGCCTGCGAATAAAACGAATATCGTCAGGCGTGTCGACAAACACTTTGATATCCAGCTGCTCGAGTAGACGCGGATCGACGAAGATCAAAATGCCTTCGACTATCACGATCGGTTTTGAATCGACCGAGCGCGTTTCGTTCAGACGTGAATTGGTTTTGAAGTCGTAAAGCGGCAGTTCGATCGCCTCACCCGCCTTCAACCGGCGCACGTGATTGACGAGCAGTTCGTTATCGAGCGCGTCCGGATGATCGAAGTTGGCGATACCGCGGTAGTCGAGCGGCAAATCCGTGAGATTGCGGTAGTAAGAATCCTGCTGAATGAAAACTACTTCGCGTGCGCTGACTGATTCGAGAATGCGATTGGCGACAGTTGTCTTGCCTGAACCAGTGCCACCGGAAATGCCGATAATCATGCTCATGCTTTTGACAGGATTACAGGATTTGACAGAATTTACACGATTACTCGTTTGTTTATGCCAGCGACAATCCGGCGGAGAAGTTCGGTAAACGACTCACGCACGCGATTGCCTGTGGCCATCACTTCGTCATGGTTGATCGGTTCGTCGCTGATGCCCGCGGCCATGTTGGTGATGCACGAGATACCGAGCACTTCCAGCCCCATGTGGCGAGCGACGATCGCCTCGGGCACAGTGCTCATTCCAACCGCGTCAGCACCGAGATTTCGCAGCAGGTGAATTTCCGCGGGCGTCTCGTAACTTGGACCAGACAAAGCACAGTAAACTCCACGACGCACTTCAACGCCGATCCCCTTCGCCTCCTCGATCGCCAGTTCCTGCAACTCCGGCGAATAGACTGACGACATATCCGGGAAGCGTGGTCCAAATCGCTCGTCGTTTGCTCCACGCAGCGGATTGTCGCCGATCAGGTTGAGGTGGTCGGTGAGCACCATCAAGCCGCCCTGCGTGAGTTGAACGTTTATCCCGCCCGCGGCGTTGGTCAGTATCAGCGTTTTGATTCCGAGCAGGCTGAAGGTACGTACCGGGAAAGTGACTTCTTCAAGCGAGTAACCTTCGTAATAGTGCACGCGTCCCTGCATCGCAACCAAAGGAACATTATCAACTTTGCCGACTACGAGCCGCCCGGCGTGACCCTGCGCCGTCGAGCGCATGAATCCCGGTATTTCCTCGTAAGGTATGCCGGTCGCATCTTCAAAATCGTCGGCGAAACCGCCCAGACCACTGCCGAGAACCACTGCAATTCGTGGTTCGACATTTATTCGCGCTCTGATGATCCTCGTGGCATGTTCGGCGCGTTCGTAAAGACTCGTGCTTGCCATTCGCTCAACCATTTTCCAACCCTCTACTTCTCTTTTTGATAGGGTATCCCCAGAGCACGCGGTGGCCGGGACGATCCAATAAAGCCCGCGAGCACGATAATGGTCAAGACGTAAGGCACCATTTCGATAAATTGCACCGGAACTTCTACATCCGGCGGGAACCAGCCGCGCACGTGAATCGAGAATGCCTCAGTAAAACCAAACAACAAACACGCAAGCAAGGTCTGCACGGGTCTCCACTTTCCGAAGATTAACGCCGCGAGCGCGATGAAGCCACGACCCGCGGTCATGTTTCTCGTAAACAACGACGACTGTCCGATCGAAAGATACGCGCCGCCCAGTCCCGCCAGCACACCTGCAATCAGCACGCCTGAGTAACGGATCCTGGTGACACTAACACCAGCCGCATCGGCAGCCCCCGGGTTCTCACCTACCGATCGCAATCGCAGGCCAAAAGGTGTTTTGTAAAGGACGTACCAGATTGCGGCGACGAGTGCAACGATCGTGATCGCGATAATCACGGGGTTTTGCGGTAACAGATGGTCCTTCGGAATCTGAGGAGTTGAACCCGACGAGAGAAACAGAGCGCCACTCAGGAATCCCGGAATGCCCAGCATCAGGATGTTGATTGCAGCTCCGCTCACAACCTGATCGGCTTTGAACTTGATGCAACTCACCGCGTAAATCGCCGCGATAAAAAGTCCGGCAAGCATCGCGGCAAGTAAACCGACCCAGGGACTCGCAGCGCCCATGCCCAGTCGTGTGTCGGCGGCATAAGTAACCGCGGCAGCGGTGAAAGCGCCCGCGAGCATCTTTCCTTCGAGTGCGATGTTGATGACTCCCGAGCGCTCAGAGAAAAGTCCGCCTAACGCAGCGAGCACGAGCGGCGTTGCGAGTCGAATCGTCGATGCCACCAGTGAAAGTGTAAAAAGATCTCTCATAGGTGCGTCCTTAAACGTTCCATGGCAGCCTCTTGCCTACAGCCCATTTGAAAAATGTTTCAGCGGCGACGAACAGAATGATGATGCCTTGCAGCACCTGCACGATATCTTTCGTGATGTGCTCTGAAAAACCGTCGACATAGATCCCGCCATGCTGTAGCGCCGCGAACAGCAGCGCCGCGAGAATCACGCCGACCGGATGGTTACGGCCAAGCAAAGCGACGGCGATGCCGGTGTAGCCGTAATTGTCAGAGAAGCCATCGTAATAACGATAACGATAGCCCATCACTTCGTTGATGCCGACCATGCCGGCGAGTGCGCCCGAGACCGCCATCGCCAGAATGATTTGTTTGCGAACGGAAATACCGCCGTACTCGGCTGCGAAGGGATTGCTTCCGGTCGCTCGTATTTCATAACCCCACTTCGTGCGCCACAGAAAAAGGTAGACCAGCAGACAACAAAGCAGTGCGAGCAGGAACGCGATGTTCAAAGGAATGCGTTCGGGAAGACCGGGAACAAACTTTCCGAGCCGTGCGATGTGTGCGCCCTCGCCGATCACAGTCGTTTGCATGATCGGACCCGGCTCTTTGTAGTGATACTGCGTGAAGTAACTGACAAGGGCGATGCCGATGAAGTTCAACATGATCGTGTTGATGACTTCATGCGAGCCGAAACGCGCTTTCAGAACGCCGGGAATGCCGCCCCAGAACGCGCCGCTCAGGATCGCGGCGGCGAAACAAAGCGGGACGAGGAGCCACGCGCTGAGATTCGCGAAAACTATTCCAACCCAGGCAGTGGCGAATGCAGCGACATATAGTTGTCCTTCCGCGCCGATGTTGAATAGTCCGCAACGAAAACCGACGAGCACTGCGAGACCGGTGAAGATTAAAGGCGTCGCGTGAAAGAGCGTGTAGCCGATGCCGTCGGGCCACGAAAGCGCGCTGCCGAGCAACAGGCGATACGCTACGAGTGGGTTGTCGCCGACTAAAAGAATGAGAATGCCGCCGATAATGAATGCGGCCAACACGGCGATCAGGGGGAACACGAGCTCACGCGCGAGCTTTGGCATCTGTGTTAATCCTGCTAATCATGTAAATCCTGTCTAGTGGCCGCGGGTCATCAGCAATCCAATCTCTTCGAGCGTCGCCACTTTCGGATCGACCTCACCCGCAATCTTCCCGTCGTGAATAATCAACAACCTGTCCGACAGGCTCGTCACCTCTTCGAGCTCCGCCGAGACAAGCAGGATCGCACAACCGTCATCACGCAATCCGACCAGTTGCCGGTGTATAAACTCGATCGCTCCGATGTCTACGCCACGTGTCGGTTGTGACACGAGTAACAGTTTCGGATCCACGCGATACTCGCGACCGATGATCAGCTTTTGCTGGTTGCCACCCGAGAGCGAACGCGCGGGAAGTGCAGGGTTGGGCGGACGAACATCGAACGCCTGAATGATCTCAACCGCGCGTCGCTGAACCGCACCTTCGTCAAGAAAAACACCGCCGGCCATTGCAGCCATAGGCGGGCGATAATGCACGCCGAGAATCGAGTTTTCCGCGAGGCTGAAATCCAGCAACAGTCCACGCCGGTGACGATCTTCGGGAATATGCGCGATGCCCAGCTCGCGCCGCACACGCGCGCCCAGAGTGTTCAGGGTCTTGCCTTCAAAACTGATCTCGCCGGTCATTCGTGCCGGATCGACCAGCCCCGCGAGTGCTTCGATCAACTCCGTCTGACCATTGCCTTCGACACCCGCGATACCCACGATCTCTCCGCTGCGCACCTCAAACGAAACATCGTTGACGCGTTTGGCTCCGCTGTGATCAGTGACTGAAAGATTGCGCACTTCAAGCTCGGGTCGGCCTACTTTCGGTTCGTTCTTCTCAACTCGCAGCAGCACCTCGCGTCCAACCATCAAACGCGCGAGTTCCGCGGCATTTGTATCTTTCGTTTGCACGCGGCCGACGACTTTGCCGTCACGCATCACTGTGACTTCATCCGAAATCGCGAGTACCTCGGAGAGCTTGTGAGTGATGATGACGACAGTTTTGCCCTGCTCGCGCATGCGGCGCAGAATCGCAAAAAACTCTTCAACTTCGAGCGGCGTGAGTACGGCAGTCGGCTCGTCGAGGATCAGCAGCCGCGCGCGCCGGTAGAGTGCTTTCAACAACTCGACCCGCTGTTGCTGGCCCACTGAAAGATGTTCGACTGGTTCGTTCGGATTGACAGCGAGCTTGAACTCTTCAGAAAGCTGCCTGATCTGTGACGCGGCACTTTTGAGATCGAGAGCAAGCGTCGAGCCCGGCTCAGCGCCGAGTACGATGTTCTCGGCGACGGTCATAGTCTCAACCAGCATGAAATGCTGGTGGACCATGCCGATGCCGAGTGCGATCGCATCGTGAGGCGACTTGATGTCGCGCACCTGGCCGTCGACGAGAATCTCGCCGCTGTCGGCAGTGTAGAAGCCGTAGGCAATGCGCATCGCGGTAGACTTGCCCGCGCCATTTTCACCTACGATAGCGTGAATCGTTCCGGGCTTGACGACGATGTCGACGCGATCGTTCGCAAGCACATCCCCAAAACGTTTTGTGATTTGCCGGAGTTCGAGCATCCGCGTTAATCCGCGTTCATCCGCGGCTCATGATCCCATCGCGTCTGTTACCTTGATCTCTCCCGCTATGATCTTCTTCTTCGCTTCTTCAGCCAGTTGAATCGCTTCCTGGGACACGAGGGGCTTGTTGAAGTCGTCCATTGCGTAGCCCACGCCGTCCTTGTCTAAACCAAAGACGTGCAGGCCGGGTGAAAAGCGGCGATTGACCACGTCGTTGACGATATCGTAGACGGCGTTGTCGACACGCTTCACCATGCTCGTGAGAACAAAGCCGGGCTTCACCATGTTTTGATTTGAATCGACCCCGATCACGAAGTGCGACGCGCGTCCATTTTGTATGCCCTGTTGCTCGACCGCGTCGAATGCACCGAGACCGGAGTTGCCTGCGGCAGTGAATATCACGTCGGCGCCCTTTCCGATCTGGGCCAACGCGAGTTCCTTCCCTTTGCCCGGATTGTTCCAGGCAGAATCAGTCACACCCACGTAATCTCTGATGACGCGAATGTTTGGATTCACTGATTTAGCGCCCTCTTCGTAGCCTTGCGCGAAACGATGAATCAGTCCAATGTCCATGCCGCCCAAGAATCCAATCGTGCCCGTACGCGACGCCTTTGCAGCGAGAATACCGACGAGATACGAACCTTCATGCTCTTTGAAAACGAGTGAAGCGACGTTTGGCAACTTACTGACGCCGTCGATGATTGCAAACTGAATGTTGGGATAATCTTTCGCGACTGCCTCCAGGATGGGCGCCTGCGCAAAACCGACGCCAATGATCAGATCGAACCCCTGTTCTGCAAAAGCGCGGATTGCGGGCTCGATGGCGTTGGGTGTGCCGGGCTCGATATCACGCAACACAATGGGCAGTTCTTTCGCTGCACGTCGCACGCCTTCCCACGCAGCGGCATTGAACGAGCGATCGTCCTTTCCGCCGATATCGAAAACGATGCCGACGTAAATCTTCGACTGATCGCGGGCCGCCAGACTCGAACCACAGCCCGTTGAAAACAATGACGCAAAAACGAGGAGTGCAAGGACGACGGCAACTTTGTATTTCATTCGTTGATGATTTCCTTAACCAGCTTCAAGTCTTCATTCGGCGGCGCCTCGTCGATGTGATACGCAGCCTGGATGCGACGCGCCGCTTCAGCCGCAGCAGAAGGATCGGCGCAGTACACCGTACCGATCGCTTCACCGGCGCTGACCTGTTCACCCAACTTCAATTCGGAAGTAAAACCAACCGTGGGATCCACTGTGTCTTCGATGCGCACGCGCCCGCCGCCGATTGCCGCGATTGCGTGCCCGATCTCCGTGGTATCGACTCGTGTTATGAAACCGGAGCGCGGGGATTCTACCTTAACGGTTTCGCTTACCAAAGGCAGAAATTTGCCCGGGTCGTCGCAAACGCGAGGGTCGCCGCCCTGCGCGTGGATGTTGCTTTGCAAACACTCGAGCGCCTTGCCCGACGTCAACACTTCCTGCAACCGTTCGCGCGCTGCTTCGATCGTTTGTTCCACGTTCGCGAGGAGCAACATGTGCGCCGAAAGCTCGAGTGACAAGTCCAGCACCGGTTGCGCGGCTTCGTTCGCTTCACCCCGGAGAATGTTGATGCACTCTTCAATTTCCAGAGAGTTTCCGACTGCGCCCCCGAGTGGTTGATTCATGTCGGTCAGCAACGCGCGCGTTTTGATACCACACGAATTGCCAGTGCTTACGAGTGCATGGGCCAACTCCCTCGCCCGCGCTTCTTCCCGCATGAAGGCGCCGTTGCCGGTTTTCACGTCGATGATCATTGCATCGAGACCGGCAGCGCCCTTCTTCGAGATGATGGAAGCGACGATCAAAGGAATTGCTTCGACTGTAGACGTCGCGTCTCGCAAGGCATACATCTTTTTGTCAGCCGGCGCGATTTCAGCAGTTTGACCCGCCATCGCATACCCAACCTGGTCCAACACCTGCTTGAACTCAGTTGCACTCAGGTTGACGCGATATCCAGGGATCGACTCCAGCTTGTCGAGCGTTCCGCCCGTGTGGCCCAGACCACGACCCGAGATCATCGGCACGCACACGCCACATGCAGCAACGAGTGGAGCGATGATGATCGACGTCTTATCGCCGACGCCGCCAGTCGAGTGTTTGTCTGCTTTTGGTTTGGGAATATCTGAGAAGTCGAGGATGTTGCCGGAATTGAGCATCGCCTCGGTGAGCGCCTGCTGCTCAGAG
>DASUPZ010000356.1:0-4126 GCA_036280855.1 Pyrinomonadaceae bacterium
AAGCGGCGCCAGGCCGCCGCACTCCAAGGAGACGCCCACTTCAAGGAAAAGGAAAGGGGACAATTCAGGTGAAATTGAAACGGCTCTCTGAGCAAACGATCGTAATTACCGGTGCGACGAGCGGAATCGGACTCTGCACTGCGCGCATGGCTGCGGAACGCGGCGCGAATGTCGTCGCCATAGCACGCAATGAAGTGGCGCTCTGCGAACTCGTTGAGGAAATCAACGCTTCAGGCGGCAACGCAACGTACGCCGTCGCCGATGTCGCCTACGAAGAAGAATTCCAACAAGCAGCCGAAGCTGCGAAACAGCGATTCGGCGGTTTTGATACGTGGGTGAACAATGCCGGCACATCGATCTATGGGCGCATCATGGATGTTCCCACTGACGACTTGCGGCGTCTGTTTGAAACCAACTTTTGGGGTGTTGTGCACGGCTCGCGCATCGCCGTCGATCATCTGCGTCAACGCGGTGGTGCGTTGATAAACGTGGGCAGCGAAACGTCGGATGCTGCCGTGCCGCTGCAAGGCATGTACTCGGCATCGAAGCACGCAGTGAAAGGTTTCACCGATGCGTTGCGAATGGAAGTTGAGGCTGACAAACTGCCGATCTCGATCACGTTGATCAAGCCGACGGCAATCCACACGCCGTTTCCCGAGAACGCCAAAAACTACCTGCCTTACGAGCCGCGGCTGCCACCACCGGTTTACGCACCCGAGCTAGTTGCGGAAGCGATCCTGCACAGCGCGGAAAATTCAACGCGCGATCTCTTCGTCGGCGGTATGGCGAAAGTACATTCATCGATGGGCCTGAACACGCCGCGTTTGCACGAGCGGATGAACGAGTCGATGATCGATTCGATGCAAAACTCCGGCGAGCCTCGCCGCCCGAATCGTAGCGACGGTTTGTACGAGACCAACTCGCGTCTCGCAGAGCGCGGCGCGCAGGACAGGTTTGTACTCGAGCACAGCCTGTACCAGCAGGCGAAACTTCATCCCGTGCTGACGACCACGCTTGCTGTAGCCGGCGGTGTTGCGCTGGCGGCATGGCTCGGATCCAAAGTAAGCTCCTCGTCGTCGACGGCTTTGAATCCAAGTTGAGCCAGATATGAGTAGCAAGTGAGTCAAAGAGAGTTTGTTCCCGCAGCGGGACGCGATGTGTTTCTGCCGCTGTACGATCCGATGGTTAGTTTATTGGGATTCGATCGTGCACGGCAGGAACTCATCTCGCACGCGAAGATTGAAGCAGGCCAAAACATTCTCGACATCGGATGCGGCACGGGCTCATTTGTCGTGCTGTTGAAAAGACAGCATCCGCAAGTTCGAGTTGTGGGCCTGGATCCCGATCCGAAAGCGATTCGTCGCGCCCACGCTAAAATCGGGCGTGCCGGAGTTTCAGTGCAACTCGACGAAGGTTTTTCTGATGCGCTGCCGTATGAAACTGCCGTCTTCGATCGTGTTTTCTCGTCGTTCATGTTTCATCACCTCGAAGGGCAGGAACGTGAAAACACGATGCGCGAAGCATTGCGTGTTCTGAAGCCTGGTGGTTCGTTTCACATGGTTGACTTTGTCGCAGACCACGCGCCACGCGGCTTCTTTGAACGTCTTATCCACTCTCACGCTCACCTGCAGGACAACTCGACCAGACAGATACTGGAAGAAATGAACCGCGCCGGATTTACCAACGCAATGAGAGTCAAAGAAGACAGTACGCTCTTCGGTCTGCTGCGAAGTGCTTACTATCGAGCCGCTGTATCGTGCTAATTCTGTAAATCCTGAAATCCTGTCGAACGTGATGTGAAGCCTTGCGATCTTAGGCATCGTGCAGTAGTATGCCTAAAACGTTTAGGTGTAAGGCGTAATGATCAACCCCAAAGCCGGCCTGCTGCAAGGCACGCTCGACATGCTCATTCTCAAAGCACTCTCGCTCGGGCCTTTGCACGGCTACGGCATCATTCAGCGTATTCGCAGAATGTCAGACGAGATGCTTACAGTTGAGCAGGGCGCACTCTACCCGGCCCTCTACCGTATCGAACTCAAAGGCTGGGTAACCGCCAAGTGGGGCAATAACGAAACAGGGCGGAAGGCAAAGTTCTACAAACTGACCCGCGCCGGACAAAAACAACTACGCATCGAGGAAGAAAGTTGGGATCGGCTCGCGCTCGTCGTGGCGAAGATGCGCGAAGCTACGTAAACGGGAAATAGAAATGAAGTGGTTCAACATTTTGGTCGCGCGGCTCCGCGCGTTGTGGCGACGTGACGCCGTTCTTCATGACATCGACGAAGAATTGCGCGCGCACCTCGAGATGGAGATCGAGGCGAATCGCGAAATGGGGATGACGCCGGATGAGGCGCGGCTCACGGCCGCGAAGAGTTTTGGCAATGTAGGCAGCGTCAGAGACCTTGCTTACGAGGTCCGCGGTGGAGGATTTATGGAGACCGTCTGGCAAGACTTGCGTTATAGCGGCCGCATGCTCCTCAAACATCCGGGCTTCACGATCATCGCAGTCCTCACCCTCGCACTCGGCATCGGCGCAAACACGGCGATCTTCAGTATCGTGAATGCAGTTTTACTGCGACCCTTTCCGTATCACGCACCGGAGCAACTGGTAACGCTCGGCGAGTTCGCGCCGCGCGCTTCCGTGTCGTATCCGAATTTTGTCGACTGGCGCGCTCAAAGCACGCTCTTTGAGTCGGTTTCGGCAGTGCGTTCAAATGAGAGTTACAACTTCACGGGCGCCGGCGAACCGGAACGCTTGCAGGGAAGGCTTGTTTCAGCAGGGTTCTTTTCGTTGCTCGGCGTTAAGCCGGTTCTTGGTCGCGACTTTGTTACTGAAGATGATCACGCCGGCGCGGATCCGACAGTGGTGCTGAGTTATTCGTTCTGGAGCCGGAGGTTTGGCAACGATCCAAACATTGTCGGGAAGCAGATCACGCTCAACAATCGCAGTCACACAGTAGTCGGAGTTACACCTGAGAATTTTCAGTATGGGCTGGACGCAGACGTCTCGATTCCTATCGGACTTTCAGCCGAACGCTTCAAAGCACGTGGCTCTGATCCGGGGATTTCAGTAGTTGCGCGTTTGAAACCAAACGTCACGCAAGAGCAAGCGCAGTCTGAGACGGAGATGGTCTACACGCGCATGGAGCAGCAGTATCCGCAGACAAACACCGGTCGCCGCGGATACCTGCTGTCGTTGCACGAAACCTTTGTCGGCGACGTGCGTCGTCCCCTCCTGATCCTGTTGGGAGCCGTTGCGCTTGTCCTGTTGATCGCGTGCGCAAACGTCGCCAACTTACTGCTTGTCCGTGCGTCCACGCGAAAGAGAGAGATGTCGGTGCGCGTCGCTTTGGGTGCGAGTCGATCGCGCATCATTCGGCAGTTACTTACGGAGAGTTTGCTACTGGCAATCATCGGCGCCGTACTGGGAATACTGCTCGCACACTGGGGCACAAGTCTCATCACCAATCAATTGCCGGGTGGCATCCCGCGACTCAGCGAAGCAGGTGTCGACCTGCGCGTATTGGCGTTCACGCTTGGTGTATCCCTCTTCACGGGTTTGTTGTTTGGATTAGCACCGGCGCTGCAAGCGTCACATCTGAATCTCACGGAAGCATTGAAGGAGGGAGATCGCGGATCATCAGGTGGCCGGCAGCGTCTGCGTAGTTTGTTTGTCGTCACCGAAGTCGCACTAACGCTCACGTTGTTAGTTGGCGCCGGCTTGCTCATTCAAAGCTTCCGTAGAGTCCTGCAGGTTGATCCAGGCTTCAAGGCTCAGAACCTGCTCACGATGCAGGTTTCCGTCAACAACCCTGACGGTAATCAAGTAGCCACGTTCCTTAACCAGTTGCAGGACAACGTGCGGAAACTGCCGGGAGTGAGATCCGTGGCGATCTCAAATGGACTTCCGCTCGTAACAGCGAATCATCCAACTTTCTTTATCGAAGGCCGCCCGCTTCCTGAGAAGGGCAAGGAGACAGGTGGTATTCGCTACACGGTCAGTCCCGATTATTTTCAGACCATGGGTATTGATTTACTGAAAGGTCGCGACTTCACGCTGCACGATACACCGGCTACTCCCCTGGTCGTTGTAATCGACGAAGCACTCGCGCGACATTTCGGGAAT
>DASUPZ010000357.1:0-22067 GCA_036280855.1 Pyrinomonadaceae bacterium
CAGCCAGGTCCTCATTCGAGAGATGGCCCAAACGAGACAGAATTCGTTGCTTGAGATCCCACGGATAGTTGTCGCAGGCCTTGAGCATGTCTCTGCTGTGATTCGACTCGATGACGATAGCCGCGCAGCCGCGTAGACGTTCGCTGACGAGTGTCGTGATGTGACCAAAATCCATCACCGTTGCGATCTTGACGCCGTGATGCGTCGCAGTAAAACCAAAATTGTCGACGGCGTCGTGTGGGATCGTGAAAGGGTGAAAGTCGATCTCGCCGATGCGGAAGTCTTTACTTGACTCGATCGTTTCCACTCGGTCGCGCAACGCCTTCGCGCGGCGGCGCGGCTCTTCATTGCTGACGTTGAACCGTTCGCCCAGGTAGGCATCCATCGTTTGCGCCGAGATGTAAACAGGACAATCGACGGAGCCAAGCAGCACGCGCAAGCCGCCGGCGTGATCGCCATGTTCGTGCGTGACGAGAACGCCGTCGAGTCGTTGCACGTCTTCACCGACCATCGCGAGCCGGCGCACGATCTCTTTAGCACTCAAACCCGCATCGACCAGCACGCGAGTGTTGCCTGCAACGATCAGAACTGCATTTCCAGATGAGCCGCTGCCAAGAACGGTAAGTTTCATTGCGCGGAATGTATCACAAGTATTCTGAAAATTCTGCAATCATGTAATCCTGTGCAACTGTTTGACAGGATTACATGATTCACGAGATTTACAAGATTATCTAGAGTGAGAGGCGTGAGCGATCGACGTGGAATCCGTTTAAATTTCCGAGCACGCCGAGTGCGATCGTTTCCGATTTGAAGTAAGTGCGCGCAACTTCCTGAAGCTCATCCACGGTGATGGCACGGATCTTTGCGATCACTTCGTCAGGCGAGATGCGACGGCCGTGAATGATCTCCTGTCGCGCGAGCGTGCCTGCACGTGCGCTCGACGATTCGAGGCTCAATAAGATCGACGAGATGGCCTGGTCCTTCGCGATGCGTAGCTCTTCTTCCGAAACATTCTTACGCACAACTTCACGCAGCTCGGCAAGCGAAAGCTCCAAAACGTCGTCGAGATACTCAGGCGATGTTCCCGCATACACAGTGAAAACACCAACATCGGAAAAAGCACTTCCCGCGGCGCCGACTGAATAAGCGAGTCCTCTTTCCTCTCGCACCTTCTGCCACAGCCGGCTCGACGTTCCGCCTCCCATCACTGATGCCAGCAAGCTCGCCGCATAGCGATCTTCACTCAATGCATGTGGCCAGGGCGTCGCGAGCACGAGATGAGCTTGTTCGAGTTCGCTCTTCTGTTCAATCAGGATCGGCGCGGCCGGACGCGGAAGACTTGCGTCAAGTCCATGCGGGCGCATGGCTGCGCCACTCTCGCAACCGTCAAACGCCGTTCCCACCAGGTCAACCAGTCGATCGTGATCGACGTTTCCTGCTGCTGCGACGACGAAGTTGTTATAGGAAAACTCACGCGCATGAAAGGCGACAGTGATTTTGTGATCGAACGTGGTTACGGTTTCTTTCGTGCCTTCGATCGGACGCCCGAGAGGTTGATTAGGGAAATAGGCGGCATTGAAAAGCTCTCCCAGAAGCTCGTCGGGCGTGTCCTCGACCATTTTCATCTCTTCGAGAATCACTTTTTGCTCGCGTTCGAGATCTTCCTGCTCGAAACGAGGGTGCGAAACGAGGTCGGCGAGTAAATCTATTGCCTGCGCGAGGGCGGTGTCCGCAACCTTTGTGGCGAATCCCGTCATCTCATGCGTCGTATAAGCATCCAGGTTTCCCCCAAGACGGTCAGTTTCAACGGCAATGTCGCGAGCGCTCCGTTTTTGCGTGCCCTTAAACACGGCGTGCTCTATAAAATGGCAGATTCCGTTGAGTTCGGCGGTTTCGTGACGAGATCCCCGGCGGACCCAGATGCCGGCCGTGACTGATCTCAGCCCGGGCATATGTTCGGTCAGGACGGCTATCCCGTTCGGGAGTTTTGTAGATTTAACCTCGTCTATCATTGAGAGAAACCCAAAAAAAGGCTGAAAATTTTTGACTGCAGTTGAAAGGGGTGTAGGATCCTAGCACGGCGTAAAATCGGCGGCAAATGCCGCGATTTACCGCCATTTACTTGACAGTTACTTGCCCGTGGCAGAAAATGATCGCCTGTTTTTGGGTTCCGGTACGTCTCCTCGCCGTAACCAGTTTGGCCTTTCAATGCTTCCAAAGGAACTTTGGTCGCGGAGGTCTTTTGCATGAGAAGAGCATTTGGCTTTAGTTTGTCTCTGCTCGCGCTTGTGTCGTTGCTGTCCGTTGACACACTTGCCGCAAGCTCTAAAAAATCACTCGCTACCATAACCGGAACTGTTCGCGACCACAGGGGAAACCCGCTCGCCGGCGCATTCGTGTCGCTGATGCGCGAGGGTGCGAAGGCCGTCAAGGAAGCGAGGACCGACAAAGAAGGCAACTTCATCGCAAAGATCCTGCCTGGCCGTTACGGCATTAAAGCGTTCGCGGATGGATTCAGCGAAGTATCTTACTCAGCCGTTGATGTGAAAGCCGCGCAGGAGCTGGTTTACAAGTTCAATCTCGAACCCGTTGGTTACGGCAATACCTTGCCCGAACGGCGTCGCGATCGCGACGACGTGAAGTGGACGCTGCGATCGGCGCAACCGCGACGCTCCATTTTCCAGATGGGTGAAGGCGAAGACTCGACTATCCAGGCCGTGGCTGAAAATGCGGAACAGACCGCAGCCGCGGGGCAGATGGAAACCGCTCCCGAAGCACCTGTACAAACTCCGGATTCAAAGGTGAAACCACACGGCGTTATCGAGACTTACTCCGTCAGTAATCTCGGCTCGCCGTCGTATGTCGGATTCAACTTCGCACTCGCTGCTCCAATTTCAGATGACGTTGAGCTGATCTTCTCAGGACAGACCGGAACCGGTGACGGCCCCGAGCGCGTGGAAGCAACTACTCGCGTCCGTCTTGGCGATCGTCATCGCATTGGTTTCACTGCTTCAGGCGTGCGTTTCGGATCTCCCGTTTGGACCAGCAACCGGCCTGACCAGTCAGATCTCCACGGCCAGGTAGCGTTGCGCGCAGTTGATGAATGGATCGTGCGCGACGGAATCGTGATCGTGATGGGTCTCGATTACTCGCGTTTTATCGGCGCCGGTGGCGCTCACGCTTTCAGCCCGCGTTTCGGTGTTCAATACGACGCCACTGCACGCACGCGTGTGAAAGCCGCGTTTGCTTCGGGCGGTGATGAGGATGGAATTCAGAGCGTCGCGCGGTTTGAAGACGAGCAGGTGGTCTTCCGCAGCAACGCGATGAAGCCCGTTGCGTTCATCGACGGAGAAGCAGTGCTCGAACGTAGTCATCGTCTCGAGTTTGGAGTGGAAAGAGTTCTAAACAACAGCTCCAACATTGAAGCGATGGCGTTCTTCGATACGACTACCGGGCGCGGCGTCGGGTTGCTGAGTGGACCGGGGAGCGCGTTCTCAGGTCACGCGGGTCAGGCGTTTATCGACGTTGCGAACCAGCAGGGCTCGTCACGCGGCGTGCGCGTTGTTTACACGAAGCGTTTGAATCGCGTCTGGACAGCTTCGGGTGGTTACTCTTTCGGACGCGGTCAGCGGTTGAACGCCGAGAGTTTTTCATCGCCGGCGGAGCTGTTTGAAAATGGGTTTTTCCACACTGCGGCTTTCCAGTTGAGCGCAGGTTTAGGAACCGGTACGCAGGTGCGAACGGTGCTCCGCTTTTCTCCCGAAGCGACCGTTTTCGCAATCGATCCTTTCGCCGGTAGATTGGGTGTTTATGACCCATCTCTGAGTATCCAGATCACGCAGGATTTACCGAGTTTTGGCTTGCCGGTGCAGGCCGAAGCGATTCTTGATGCGCGGAATTTGTTGGATGTGCAGACGAGTTCTGACAACGGAGAGATCCTCACGTTTGTCGGCACTAGTCGACGGTCTGTTCGCGGTGGAATCTCGGTCAGATTTTAACGCGCGAGATGAAGTGAGCAGTCCGGTAGTTTTCCTCTCATCACGCTGACTCTGCTCACTTAATTTTGAACTGAAGATCTTCCAAATTCTCGGAAATTCCGAAAAATTGGATGGATCTGAACCGGGATGTTCTACCCAATCTCATTCTTCTGCGTTTCTCAGTTGGGAACATACCTTGCCTAACAGTGCGGGATCTGCCAATTCGAAAGAATTGGGACGGTCGTTGAGGTAGCAGTGAAGGGATCAGTTTTCACAACCAGGACTTGGTTTCTGCTAATCGGTGCAGCGCTACTGATCAGTGCCGGTCTACTCAATTTCCGCCAGCGCGTGCAGCACGAGACGCCGCCTTGGGACGGAGTCGAATGGGTCGACACCAACGAGGGCATCACCGCCAGAACTATCGAGCGAGGTTCCGCGGCTGATAGGGCCTGGCTGCTGCCGGGGGATCGCCTGCTCGGCGTCAGCCTGAATGGGCGTGTTCCGGAGCAGATCCAGTACGCGCGCGACGTCCAGATCTATCTCGAAGAAGCTCGTGTCGGAGGCCAGGTGCATTATTTAATGCAGCGTCCTTCGTACACCGGAATGGGGCCATACTGGGCCGACCTCGACAATCTCGGCGCCATCCACAAATGGACTCCGCGCGTTATCTACATCAACGTCATCGGGCTCGTTTTTCTGTTTGTCGGCTTCTTTGTGCTGTTCAAACAGGGCGGCCGCGCGCCATACGCACTCCATTTCGCGACGTTCTCGTTAGCGGCCTTTGTCTTTCTTTTCTACACTCCGGTTGGTAGCTACCGCGATCTGGATCTCGCGATCGCCGTTCTCGACAACGCTGCGTTTATTCTGTTTGCGCCGTTGTTCATGCACTTCTGCCTGCTTTACCCGACGCGGCAACAGCTTTTTCCTACGCGTCGCTGGCGTACGGTTGCGTTGTATGTTCCGGCGATATTGTTGCTCGGCTTCTCAGTAGTCGTCTTTCTGAGAGATGAGATCGGGAAAGCTTTTTCGCCTTTCCGCTCGATTCCGGTGACCGAACAGCTCATTGGGCTTTTCTACTGGGTGTGTTTCCTGCATTTCGCGGCTGCGCTGATCATCAGCGCAGGGCTCCTGGTCCAAACGTTTGTAAACGCAAGGACCGCCATGGTTCGGCAACAGCTCAAGTGGGTAGTTTGGGGCACGCTGCTGTCCGTCACTCCCTTCACACTTCTTTATGGACTGGTCTACCTGTTTGGCGCGCCTGCCGATCGCTGGCTGACTGACGTCGCGATCCTGCCTCTCGCGTTAATACCGTTCGCGTTTGGATATTCGGTGCTGCGTTACCGGTTGATGGACGTCGAGCTCGTGGTGCGGCGTGTTTTCGTTTACGCCCTCACGACGCTTGCCATCTCTCTATTGATCGGCGCAGTTGTTTTCACCGGTGGTCTATATGCGTTTGGCTCCGAGCAATTCTCCTCCGGTGAGATCACTTTGCGCGTCGTCGTGGTTGTGCTCGCGATGGCTGCGATCGTGATGGTTGCCGGTCCTGTCAAAACCTTTCTCCAGGAACAGGTCGATCGAGTGTTCTACGGCGAACGCTACGATCTGCGAAACAGCCTGCTCGATTTTGGCCGCACGCTTTCCGCAACGACTGCGCTCGATCCGTTGCTCGACGCCCTCGTAAGCCGGCTGCAACAGGTGTTGAACGTCGAGCGCGTTGCGATCTTTATCGAGTCGCGGAATTCGACGTCGGGTTATGAAGTCGCGCGTGCTGCAGGCTTGCCGTCACAGATAGTCGCGCCGCCTGATTTCCGCGAGATGATTCGCGTGAGGTCCGCTGAAACTGGAATCGTTCGCGCTGACGATATCGATCTCGATTTGAACTCCGACACGACTGTCTCCGTTCGCCGGGCCCTTCACTACTTTGTTCCGTGCGTAGTGCGTGGACGCATGGTCGCAGTGATTGGCCTGGGTCGTTCGGTTGACGGCGCAATGCTTTCATCGGAAGACGTCGAGATCCTGCGCACAGTGTCGGGCTACGTTGCAGTCGCGATCGAAAACAGTTTGCTCTACATGGACCAGCAGGAACGCGCCGGCGAGTTGAAACACCTGAAGGAGTTCAACGAGTCGATTATCGAATCGATCAACGTTGGTCTGCTGGCAGTTAATCTCGACGGTTGCGTTACGCGTCTGAATTCCGCGCTCGAGCACATCCTCGATCTGCGGCGCGATGCGGCCGTCGGCAAACGCGTTGAAGACCTCTTTTCCGACGACTTTGCCGACACGCTCAAGCAGGTGCTCGGTAAGGACGGCTGGGGTCTCAAAGAGATCCGGAACATCTACAAGCTTCATACAGCCACGCGCGCGAATCGCAGTCTTGTTTTGAACATCGCGCTCGCGCCTTTGCAGGACGCACAAGGACAAACCGGCGCTCTTGTCGTGCTTGAAGACGTGACTGCGCGGACCAGTCTCGAAGAGCAGTTACAACAACGCGAGAAGCTCTCGTCAATCGGTCTGCTCGCAGCGGGTGTGGCGCACGAAGTCAACACGCCTTTGACCGGCGTCTCTTCCTACACGCAGATGCTTTTGGGAATGTTGAATGATAACGATCCCAAGCATGCGTTGCTGCAAAAGGTACGTACGCAGGCTGAACGAGCCACGAACATCGTCAATAACCTGCTGAACTTTTCACGCACCGGAAGTGCGACCGAGTTTGGCGAGATCGACGTTGCGCGTGTGCTTGACGACACGTTGCAGTTACTCGAACCACAACTGCGTCGCAGTCAAATTGAGATTGTTCGTCGCTACGACGACGACGCGCCTGAGGTTTTCGCTAACGCCGGAAAGTTGCAGCAGGTTTTCACCAATCTAATCCTTAACGCGCGTGATGCGATTCCCGATGGCGGCAAGATCATTGTCTCAACCGGCACCGCGGAAGACGGATCACTGATCGCCGAGATCTCCGACACCGGAATCGGAATCGCTCCCGAGAACGTGGCCAAGATTTACGATCCGTTCTACACCACCAAAGGCGTAGGTCAGGGAACTGGACTCGGCCTCGCGGTTTCATACGGAATCATTCAGGAACACACCGGCCGCATCAGCGTCGATAGCGAACCCGGACAGGGCACCACCTTCCGCATCACCCTGCCAAGCGCGCGTGTCCGCGCTCGTCTCCAGGCCGTAGGGGATTAAAAAGTTAGGCTGCAGATTCACGCGAATAACGCGGATCCTGATCCGTGTTGATTCGCGTCAATCTGTGACCTAAACTAAGCCGTTCGTGATGAAAACCGAAAAACGTACCGCCAGAAAAGGATCTGTCCTCGTTGTCGATGACGAGGAGATCATGCGAGAAGTCCTCGAAACGCTTCTCACCACGGAAGGCTATCGCGTCGATCTCGCTAAGACAGGCGAAGAAGGTCTCGAAGCTTATGGGCGGCGCGCGTTCGATGTCGTGCTTCTCGACGTGTCGATGCCGGGCATCGGCGGCCTGCGCGCGCTCGAAGAGTTTTTGAAGATGGACCCCGACGCAGTGATCGTCATGATCACCGCTTACGCCACCTTCGACACTGCCATTGCCGCCTGGGAACGCGGCGCTTTTGGTTGCATCCGCAAGCCTTTTCAGAACGAACAGATCACCGCCACGATCGTCGCCGGCATCAAGCGACGTCGCAAGGAAGAAGAACGACGCACGTTGCGACGTGCAATGAGTAAAGCCGTCGATCGCGGCGAGATCATCGGTCGCTCCGATGTGATGCAGGAGGTTTTTCGTTTAGTCGAACAGGTCGCGCCGGCGAGATCGACGGTTTTGATAACGGGCGAAAGCGGAACCGGTAAAGAGTTGATTGCGAAGGCGATTCACGAAGCGAGCACGCGTGCCGGCCGCCCGTTTGTCACGGTCAACAGTTCAAACATTCCTTCAGAACTGCTCGAATCGGAACTGTTCGGTCATACGCGTGGCGCGTTCACGGGCGCAGTCGCCGCCAAAAAAGGTTTGTTTGAAGTTGCCGACGGAGGCTCGATCTTCCTCGACGAAATCGGCGACATACCGCCTGAGACGCAGGTGCGATTGCTGCGCGTGATTCAGGAGCGAGAGTTCACGCCGCTCGGCGACACTGCGCCACGTCGAGTTGACGTGCGTATCGTTGCGGCGACAAACATCGACTTGAAGGAAGCTGTGCGGCAGGGAAGTTTCCGGGAGGATCTTTACTATCGTCTTGCGGTTGTTCCGATCGAGTTGCCGCCGTTGCGCGATCGGCGTGAAGATATTTTGCCCCTCGCGCAGCATTTCATTCAGAAGTACAACGACGAGAACGGGCGCAACGTCTCCGACCAGCTCGCGCCGGAAGTCCTTGCCCTGCTCGAAGCGTACTCGTGGCCCGGCAACGTGCGTGAGCTGGAGAACACGATCGAAAGAGCAGTGGTGATTGCGCCGGGCGATGAGATCACCAAGGAGTGTTTGCGCACCGAGATCAGTGATCCCAAGTCAGTCACTTCCGGTCATCACGATGGCGCCAGCAACATGGCTGTTGGCGATATCGGGCGCGGGATAAATTTCTACGAAGAAGTCAGACGGTTTGAGATCGATTTGATCCGACGCGCGCTCGAGCAAACCGGCGGTCATCAATCACGCGCAGCGCGGCTTCTGGGAATGAACGCCACAACGCTGAACTCAAAAATCAAAACTTACAATATCAACCTGCGACCGTAGCCCGTTCAAATGAAACGACGCGAACTCGATGGCTGTCCGATCACTGGAGCATTGCAGATGCTTGGTGATAAGTGGACGATGCTTGTCGTGAGAGAGTTGCTGGGTGGTCCAAAACGAACGATGGAACTGCTGAACAGTTTGTTTCCGATCAGCAGCCGCACGCTCGTGGGCCGCTTGCGCGATATGGAGAACGATGGGCTGGTTGAGCGAACGGATTTCGGCGGGAATCCGCCGCACATTGAGTATGCGTTGACTGAACGCGGAATGTTGCTCGTGCCGTTGCTGGAATCACTGCGGCAACTCGGGTTGGCATTGCATTGTAATGATTGTGAGGATCGCAAGGAGCGGCTTGGGGCCTATTGCGAGCCATGCCCGCACAACGACAACGATTTCACACCACCCGTTACACCTGCCCGTCGCGAGAAAGACGATTCGATCGTGCTGCTCTAAGTGGGACCAAAGCGGTGACAAGTCACCGCACTCCAAGGAGTAGCGCGCCTCCTTGGAGTGCGCCGACTTGTCGGCGCTTTGGTCCCACTTACAGGGACACGAACCATTGTTCGCTCAATCGGCGGCTTCCGTTACATTCGACACGATGTGCCCATCGGGCGTGATGATCGCCTGGTGATCGGCTGTGATGTGCTCGCCTTCATCAGTGACCTCCTCGCCCGTCGGCATCGCCACCGGCAAGTGGTCCAGGAACCGCTCCGCATCGATCGCCGACATGCAACCCGTACCCGCAGCCGTGATCGCCTGCCGGTAAACTGAATCCTGCACATCACCGCACGCAAACACGCCCGGAATGTTCGTCGCTGTCGAGTGTCCCGACGTCTTCAAATAACCGACGTCGTCCATGTCCAACTGCCCTCTGAACAAATCCGTGTTCGGCTTATGTCCGATTGCTACAAATACGCCCGCGCAATCGAAAACGTATTCCTCTCCCGTCACCACATGATGCAGTCGAACACCGGTAACACCGTCTTCCATCGTTCCAACAATCTCTTTGACTTCGGTGTTCCAGACAAACTCGATCTTCTCGTTTCGAAACGCTTTGTCCTGCATGATCTTCGACGCACGCAGTTTGTCGCGACGATGCACCACATAAACTTTCGAAGCATATCGCGTCAAAAACGTCGCTTCTTCCATTGCGGTATCGCCGCCGCCGACCACCACCAGCACTTTGTTTCGGAACGCCGGCAATGGACCATCACACGTTGCGCACGCGGAAACTCCGTTTCCCCCGAGACCCTCAGGCACCTTTGCCTCACCCGGAATGCCGAGCCACTTCGCCGACGCGCCGGAAGCGATGATCAAAGTCTCGGTCGAAATTGTTTCCCCGGACTCCGTATAGATCTGGAATGGACGTTCTGACAGGTCGACTTCGGTGATCCAGGTTTCCAGGAAGTCTGTTCCGAAACGTTCAGCCTGTTTCCGAAACTCTGCCATCAGCTCAGGACCCTGAATCCCGTGGGCAAACCCGGGATAGTTTTCGACGTCGGTCGTGATCATCAGCTGCCCGCCAGGAGTCGTCTGCTTCGCAGCATCGGCCGGCGCATCGATTAATAATGGTTTGAGGCTGGCGCGAGCGGTGTAAATGGCCGCCGTGAGCCCGGCCGGGCCGGACCCGATGATGACAACGTCTCGTTTTATTGTTTCGGTAGGCATTTACCTGAGATCCGTTTCTCGAACGCGTTGGAATTGGTTCAGAGTTCAAGCTTTAGCTTGCCCGTGAAACAGCAGCCTAAAGGCTGAACTCTGAACTAAAGCACGAGAGTATAGCCTTTTCGGTTGACCGTATAGTATAACTACGGATATTGGGGTAGTCGAACTGTGTGGCTCCTGGTGTGTCGAGACGCTCTGGGCCCGGTTCTCAGCGAGCATGAGCAGCCCAGAAAGCGGTTCGATAACGATTGAATCAGTTGCCGTGATCGGCGCGGGCACAATGGGCCACGGAATCGCGCAGGTCGCCGCGGGAGCGGGATTTCGAGTCCTGCTGAACGATGTCGACCGCGAGTCGCTGGCGCGAGGAGTGGCTGCGATTGAGCGAAATCTTGCCAAAGGAATTGAACGCGGCAAGTTGACCGAGGCCGACCGCGACCGTACGTTACAGCACATTCGCGGAACAACAAGGCTCGATGAGTGTGCGACGGCGGATCTGATCATTGAAGCCACACCCGAACAGCTCGATTTAAAGCAGAAAGTTCTGCTACAACTCGAATCGGCGTCCGATCACCCTTTCATTTTTGCCAGCAATACTTCGTCGCTGTCGATTACAGCGATTGCCGGTGCTTCAAAACGTCCTGAAACTGTCGCCGGCATGCACTTTTTCAACCCGGTCCACATAATGCGACTGGTGGAGATAGTGGTTGGCGAGAAGACCAGCACCGAAACTGTGAACGCGGTTACGAGTGTTGGCCGGAAAATGCGAAAAGAACCGATCGTCGTGAAAGACGTTCCGGGTTTTGCGTCGAGCCGGTTGGGTGTGGTGCTCGGTCTCGAAGCGATGAGGATGTTTGAACAGGGCGTGGCGAGTGCGCAGGACATCGACACTGCGATGGAACTCGGCTATAACCACCCCATGGGCCCGCTGAAGTTGACGGATCTGGTCGGGCTCGACGTGCGGTTGCACATTGCCGAGTATCTTCATCGCGAGCTGGGTTCCGAGGCGTTTCGTCCTCCTGAAGTTTTGCGTCGGATGGTGAGTGAAGGAAAGTTGGGAAAGAAAACCGGTGAGGGCTTTTACGACTGGCGAGAGGGAGACGCGCGACGCGCACAGTCGTCCTGATCGCGGCATTGCTTAACGATGAGTCAGCCTTACAACAACGAAGAGAGACGGTTTGCCTTGCGCATGTCGCTGAGGCTTCCGATTGTGATCTCGGGTCGTGCTGAAGACGGTTCTGCGTGGAGCGAGCCGACAGAAACTGACGACATCTCCACGTCGGGCGCCCTTTTTCATCTGAATCAAAAGGTGAATCGCGGCGAGCGTTTGTACATTCGCGCGCACCGCCCGGACGGCACGCCGATCGAAGCGACCGCACTGGTGGTGCGAGTTGCGCCGGCGATCTACGGGACCGCGCGAGTTGGAGTGCAGATAGCCGAACCCACCGAGAACTGGCTGCGACTGTTTGTGTCGTGGGTGGCCGACGAGCAACCGGCGAATCCTGATCCTGAAGCTCCTACCTCCGAATAGTTTTTAATCAACATACATACTGGAGTTTGCTTAATGCCTGAGACGTACGAGACCTTACTGCTCGAAAAACGCGAGCGCGTGGCTATCATCACGATCAATCGTCCCGACAAGCGAAACGCGCTGAACATCAAGACGCGCGAAGAAGGCGCGGCGTTGCTGGAAGAGCTGCGCGCGGACAGTTCCGTTGGAGTTGTTGTGTTCACTGGCGCAGGTGAGAAAGCCTTCATCGCGGGTGCTGACATCGGTGAGTTTGCGGGACGCACGTCCATCACGCAGCGCGACGTGATGATGGGTCGTTCGTTGTTCACGGCAATCGACACTTTTCCCAAGCCCGTGATCGCGATGATTAATGGTTTCTGTCTTGGTGGTGGCTGCGAGCTCGCACTTGCGTGCGATATTCGGATCGCGAGCGAGACGGCGTCGTTTGGTCAGCCTGAGATCAATCTCGGGATCATTCCCGGTGGCGGCGGCACGCAGCGTTTGACGCGTTTGGTTGGTGAAGGGAAAGCGATGGAGATGATTCTCACGGGTGAGATCATCGACGCGCGCACTGCATTTTCAATCGGGCTCGTGAACCACGTTGTTCCCGCGGATCAGCTTCAAGCAAAGACGATGGAGATCGCTAATCGCATCGCAGATAAGAGTCCGATCGCGTTACAACTCGCGAAAGAGGCAGTGAAGATCGCGTCGCGCTCGAATCTCGATGAAGGCCTGCGCCGCGAAGTAGATCTCTTTGCACTCTGTTTTTCGACAGAAGACAAAGACGAGGGCGTCAGTGCGTTTCTCGAGAAGCGCAAGCCTGCGTTCAAAGGTAAATAATGCTCCCGGAGGAGCAGACGGATATGAAAGCTCTCCTCCTCATCGTCGGCATCATCATCGCTACTGCCGGTGGCGTAATCACTTACCGCGCACTCTACGTCGAACCGGGATCCACAGTTGTTATTACAGACACAGACATCCGCCGATTACCCGATCAGGCACGCGTAATCGGCGGCGCCTTACTGTTCGTCGGCGGCTCCGCCCTAGCCCTCTACGCCGCCACCCGCCGCGTTCGATAAACTCAAATAAATCTTGACACCTGGACCAACCAGGTCTAAAGTGCTGGCCCAACTCCCAAGCTCGTCTTCACCAGGAGTCATTTGAATGAAAAGCTCACACTGCTCGTTCCTCAACAAAAGCGCACTCGCAATTGTTATCGCATCAATACTAGCCGCTGGTGTTTACGCCGCATTTCGTACGAGGCCGGATCTCGGTCCGGAGGCGAAGGCCGCCGCCACGGGGCCCACAATATCGGCTGACGACCTTGAAGCCGAGTTGATCACCATCACGGCAGATGGTTTCCAGCCGGCAGAGATAACTCGTCCGGCGGGTCGTTTCGTGCTGATGTTTGATAATCAGAGTGGACTGCGCGGGCTCGAACTACGGCTTGAACGAACAGGCATGCCGCGCCTCACAGAGCTTCGACTAAGCCGCAAAACGGGGGCAACGAAAGTTCTCAACCTGCCTGCCGGCGAGTATCAGGTCATCGAGGCTGACCACCCCGCGTGGTCTTTGAAACTCACGCTAACAAAGCGCTGAGCCCTGTCATTTACCTTACCTACTCTGATGGGAGCTACATCATGTCGAACACTTTCTACCAACAACGTCTTCACTTGGACCATGCAGTCGTGCGAGTAATTGCAACTGTGATCGTTTTGTTATCGGCAGTCCTCACCATCCGAGCACAATCAAGTGCGACTGACGGGGCAACTCCTGCGGTGTTGCAGCCCGGTGCGCCTGCCGGCTCGTATGCTTTAAGCGGCTTGGATAACGTCAATCTTTACAACGGCAATCTGAACTTCCGGCTCCCGCTTGGTTCAGTAATAGGCCGCGGCGAAGCTGCCACTCCAATCATGCTGCCGATTGAAAGGAAGTGGCGAGTTGTTGATCTGCAATTTCCTCAATCTGATGGATCTGTAAACCACCTCTATATGCCTGTATCCGGGCTATGGAAGTCGTTACCGGCTTTGTACAACCCGGGCACGATCGAAGGTCGACGTGCCGCATACGAAGTATTTACTTGTGCTGACAACACGCCCGTGTTTACTCAGACGCTCACGCGACTTACGTTTACAGCTCCGGATGGTACCGAGTTTGACTTGCGCGACACTCTTACAAACGGGCGTCCGGGATCCACGATGTGCAATTACTTGAATCCGCAGTCGCGTGGGACGGTGTTTGTTACGGCGGATGGTACGGCTGCGACATTCATCTCCGACCAGCCCATCTACGACGCCTCTATCGCACCAGGCGACGCTGGGGAGTTTGCACCTTCAGGTTTTTTGCTGTTTCGTGACGGCATGAGATTTCGAGTCGATGCGGGCCGAGTTAAGTGGCTACGCGATCGCAACGGCAACACGATCACTTACGACTACGATGCGAACAATCGTGTGATCGCGATTACAGACTCGTTGAAGCGTGTGGTGAATATAACTTATGCCTCCGGTACCTCTACTTATCATGAACTCAGTTTCAAAGGTTACAGTGCAGCCCCTCGCAAGATCCGCATCAACTTCGCGAGCATGAGCACGGTGCTCCACTCAGGTACAGTACAAACGTATCGTCAGCTATTCCCTGAACTCTCAGGCGGTAGCAGTGTAACGACCTTCAATCCGACGGTCATTTCATCGGTAACGCTGCCTAACAATCAGGAATATCAGTTTCGCTATAACGTTTATGGCGAGCTTGCTCGCGTTGTGTTACCGACGGGTGGAGCGTACGAGTACGACTATACAGGCGGCGCTGAATATGCTAGTGGAACAACGTGCTGTGGAGTTGATGATTCGCCGAATATTTATCGTCGCGTAAGTGAACGACGTGTTTATTCGGATGGAGGAACCGGCAGCTCTTATGAGAGTAAGACGACCTATAGTCTCTTCACTCCTACCTCATCGACCGCCGGCTACGTCACAGTCAAGACTTACAAGCAGGGTGATACAAACCCGCTGGCCCAGCAAAAACACTACTTTCACGGATCACCAACAAGTACGTTTGGGAATCTTCCCACGGATTATTCTGCCTGGAATGAAGGTAAAGAGTATCAAACCGAAGCGCTGACCGGTGATGGGGCGACGGTGCTAAAGAGAGAAGAACCACAACTTTCAGCAGCGTGCGCCCGTGAGCTGGTGGCCCGGCACGCATGCCACCAATAACACGTTGGAACCACCTAACGATCCCCGAATCACTCATACACTTACTACGTTGGAACCATCAGGACAAAACCTGATTTCGAAAATCGCTTATGGCTATGACGATACTGTGCCTTTTAATAATCGAAATAACGTTAAGGAATACGACTTTGGCCTAGGCGCCGCAGGCGCGCTATTGCGCGAGACGCGAACCACGTACGTCACATCGGCCGCGTACACAGGTACAAATGCCCATCTGAGATCTTTAGTATCACAATTATCAATTTACGATGGAGCGGGGATGGAACGTGCTCGCACTAAGGCGGAAGTCGACAACTATACGATTGACACGACCCACGCACGGCTGGTCGACCGTCCCAACATTAGCGGTTTTGATTCGTCCTTCTGCCCGGACTATGTCACGAGAGGAAATGTGACGTGCATAACGCGCAGTATTCTGGTCAACGGTGCTGTCACCGGTTCCGTAACCTCCTGCCGTCAGTTTGATATCGCCGGTAACGTGGTAAAGACAATCGATGCACGCGGCTTTGCGACAACAACGGAGTTTGCCGATCGATTTGGCTCGCCGAATGGAGACGCACGGTCCAACTCGGCACCTATCGAACTCGGCGGTCAGACGAGTTATGCCTTCGGCACTAAAGTCACAAACGCTTTGGACCACGTGGCCTATGTGCAGTTCGACTATTACATCAGCAATCCGGTTGACGCTGAAGATGTGAACGGGATCGTCACCAGTGGTTACTTCGACGACGCGCTTGACCGCCCGACGCAAATACGCCGCGCTGTCGGAACCGCAATCCAGAATCAGACTACATTTGCTTACGATAACGATCTTCGCATCATCACCACTACGCGCGACCAGGCGACCAATAATGACAATGTACTCGTAACCAAATCGTTGTACGACAAACTAGGTCGGACCGTGGAGAGTCGTCAGTACGAAGGTGGATCGAATTACATTACGATTCAGACCCAGTACGACGCCTTCGGGCGTCCATTCAAGGTCTCGAAGCCTTTTCGCCCCTGGCAAAGTGAATCGCCGGTATGGACCACACAGGCATTCGACGCGCTAGGCCGCATTACTACGATAACGAGCCCGGATAACGCAGTAGTGGCTACCAGCTACGACGCCAACGCGATTACGGTTACTGATCCGAAGCTCAGAAAACGAAGAAGCATAATGGACAGCCTGGGCCGGATGAAACATGTTTACGAGGATCCTGATGGACTCAATTTTCTGACCAGTTATGCATACGACGTCTTCGATAACCTTGTCCTCGTGACACAGGGAACGCAAACCCGCACGTTTTCCTACAACTCACTGGGACAACTGACTTCTGCCACCAATCCGGAGAACGGAACAGTCAGTTACCAGTACGACAATGAGGGGAATCCAATCGTTCGAACCGAGGCTCGGAATGTTTCGGCCCACTACTCGTATGACGCGTTAAATCGGCCGACCCGGCGTTGGTACAACGGATCAAGTTCCACCGGCGCGACCACGCACAACAGTCCGGCGCTGCCTTCCGGAGTCGGAACCAGTGAAGAGATCAACTATTTCTACGACGCGCAATCTTTGCCTTTTGGTGCGCCGAGTTTCTCACGTGGCTTTTCGATCGGGCGCCAAGTAGCAGTTACGTATGGAGTAGGTGCCAGTGCCGGCGATTATTGGGGCTACGATGAACTGGGCCGCTCTGTGCTGAAGATTCAGCGGACCGGCAGCGTTAACTACCAGACGAGTGCAACCTACAATCTCGCGAACGACACGACGTCTATTACTTACCCCTCACGTCGTACAGCGAATTATCTGTACGATGCAGCTGCCAGAACCAGCAATTTCAGTGGAAATCTCGGTGACGGCACTACGCGCACGTATGCGTCTACGTTTATTTACAACTCGTCCAACCAGATAACGCAGGAGTTATTTGGAACTGCGATGCCGCTCTATCACAAGTTGCAGTACAACATACGGTCACAACTATGGGACGTCCGCGTTTCAACAGCGGCCGACGTCGGCGGCACGTGGAACCGAGGATGTTTGCAATACTTTTACGATGGCAGTTACGGTTACGGTACTAGCGGGCCTGACAACAATGGCAATTTGCTGTTCGCCAACACGTACATTCCGCTGGATGAGCAGTACAACGGTTGGGCTATTAACCGGCAGAGTTATAGCTACGACGCGTTGAATAGGTTGACCTCGACGAAGGAGTATTTTGTCAGCCACTCCCAGGCAGAGTCGCAGCAGTCCGTTCAGAGTTACACGTATGATCGTTGGGGTAATCGTACGATCAACACAGGCGCCACAAACGGTACAGGTGTTAACAACAAAGCTTTCACTGTCAATACGGCCAACAACAGGCTTGGTGTGCCCGGCGGACAGTCGGGCGTGATGACTTACGATACTGCGGGCAATCTTACGAACGACACTTACACCGGCGCAGGGAGTCGGACCTACAATGCGGAGAACAAGATTACGTCCGCGTGGGGTGGGAATAATCAAGCACAGCTTTATAGCTACGATGGCAGCGGGCAACGAATTGTGCGCACGGTGAACGGCGTCCCAACCTGGCACGTTTACGGGGTCAAGGGTGAACTGCTCGCCGAGTATACAGCGAATGGCGCCGCGGCGAGTCCGCAAAAAGAATATGGTTATCGTAGTGGTGAGTTGTTAATCGTTGCGGCGAATGGCGGCGGTCCACTCATTCAATGGCTGGTAGCAGATCATCTGGGCACACCTCGGATCATCCTGGACCAGACAGGAAGCCTGGCAAACGTGAAGCGTCACGACTATCTGCCGTTTGGGGAAGAGCTATTTGCGGGAACGGGCGGACGTACTACAGCGCAGGGATATACAGGCGGCGACGGCGTGCGACAACAATTCACGTCGCAGGATCGGGACGTTGAAACTGGTCTCGATTATTTTGGAGCACGATTCTATTCAAGCGTGCAGGGCCGCTTCACGGGCTATGATCCGGGTAAGTTTACACCTGCCGATCCTCAGAACTTCAACCGGTACGCCTATGTGCAAAACAATCCGTTGAAATTTATCGATCCGACCGGCCGCGATTTGTATCTACATGGAAGTGACGCGGATTACATCGTGGCGGAACTTGAGAGGATCACGGGGCTGCGGTTGCAAAGAGATAAGCAAACGGGCCGGGTGACGATTGTTCCGGGATCTAAATGGAAGTCGAGGGGGACCTCTGCACATTTCGCTAACAGGCTAACGCAAGTTATAGGAGACTCTAGAGCTAAAGTGGAAATCGAAACCGGACGCAATCAGCCAGGTATCCTGTTTGACGGGTATAGGAAACGGCAACTTGACGTTGCAGACTACGATGCATTCAAAAAGGCGGATCCTAAGTTTGCGGCAGAATCGCTTGCACACGTGATTGAGGAGTATTACTACGAACAGATCATCCCCTATGCTGGCACGAATACGCCGGGCTGGCAGCCTGCCGGTGGATCTCGGGGTCCACTAACTCGTGACGGACGATTCGACGAGAGCCACGAGGCAGCTGCGGATTTCGAGAGCAAGGTTCTGGGGGATTTTACAGGTTGGTGGGAGAAACCGTACGAGGACAATATGGTTCGCATTCCCGGTGTTCCGAACGGATTCATATCAACGTTCGAGTTCTCATCGGTTACTTACACGGTTGTTTCGCACAATTTTAATGTCGTAAAGGTGACTGTCAATGAAAGAAAGAAACCCATCAAACAACGTTAAGCAACCGTGGGCCTCAGCAATATCATTGATGTTGCTAGTGTTTTCCGCTGGTTGCCATCAAGTTAATACCGGCCAAGAGCCTAGCAATATTCTTGTTTTCCAAGGAACTTTAGAAAAGATCGGCCCAGAAGTAGGTGCAGTGAGTGGACGGTTTGCGATTTTGAGATTAGCAAAATACCGCGTAGACAAAGTGTGTAGAGGTAAATACGATGGAACGGAGATTGTCGTCGATCATCTGATCTTTAGTGGCACAGAGTTCGAGGGTGTCAAAGAAAACGATCGCATGTGTGTGACAGTCAGAATCTCTCGCAAAGTGCCGGTGCGGAACGACGCCGACGGTATAAGGAGTCCGTCGGATGTAGTGGAGACGTTTTATATAGCAGAGGAAGAGGTCAAGCCTCTCTCTGACAGCGGACAATGTTGTGAGCAGGATAAACAGGATTGACAGGTAAATCCTGTTCAATCCTGTAATCCTGTCGATATAAAATGTTTGCCTCACACCTTGCCGGCCGCTTCCGGAACGTAAGGCTGGTGTAGTTTGACCGGCGTTGCCTTTGCTTTTCTCGCCCTCAAGTTCAACATCTCAACAAACACCGAGAACGCCATCGCGAAATAGATGTAGCCTTTCGGAATGTGCCTGTCGAAGCCTTCGGCTATCAGCGTCATGCCGATCAGCAAAAGGAAACTGAGCGCGAGTATTTTGACCGTCGGATGACGCTCGACGAAACTACCGATCGGCCCCGCAAACGCCATCATAAACAACACCGCAACCACAACAGCCGCGATCATGATCGCAATCTCATCCACCATGCCCACGGCCGTGATCACGGAGTCGAGCGAGAAGACGGCGTCGAGCAAAAGTATTTGTATGATGACGCTCGTAAATGACGCCGCAGCACGCGCAGTGCCGTGTCCCTCTTCGCCTTCGAGCCTCTCGTGTATTTCGAATGTGCTCTTGCCGATAAGAAATAATCCCCCCGCAATCAGGATCAAGTCACGACCTGAGATTTCCTGTCCGACCACGGTAAAGAGAGGCGCGGTCAAGCGGATGATCCACGACAACGAGAAGAGAAGCGCTACGCGCATGAACATCGCCAAACCCAAACCAACCAGGCGTGCTTTCTTTTGTTGATCGGCGGGCAGCTTTCCCGCCAGGATAGATATAAAGACGATGTTATCGATGCCGAGTACGAGTTCGAGTGCCGTCAGCGTTACAAACGCGATCCACACCTGAGGGTCCGTCAACCATTCCATTTAGTTGTCTCCGCGCCGCGAATCGAAAAGCGACCCCATTCTGTCATTATTCAAAAATACGGACAAATGAGCCGCGGATCTCGGGGCTGTGATGCTTGGTTTTTGGCTGGACTTGCCTTAGCATCCGCGGTGCGTTGCAACAAAAGGAGAATCAGTGATGACGAAATGGATTTTCGTAGCGGTGGCCTTTGCCCTGATGGTTCCGGTCGTAGCCAGCCCCGACGCAAACGGCGATCGTGAAGCGGTCCGCCAGGCGGTGCTTGATTACGTTGAAGGCATCTACAACGTGCAGCCTGAGCGGATCGAACGCAGCGTCAGTCCTAACCTTGCGAAGGTTGGGTTTTACCGTCCGCCAACGGAAACGGCGTACCGGCCACCGAGACCGATGGCATTTCAGCAGTTGGTAGAAATCGCAAAGACCTACAACAAGGAAGGAAAACTATCGAAGGAGGCGAAGAAAGATATCGCGATCTACGAAGTGCTCGATCAGACCGCCTCAGTAAAGCTGACGGCTGAGTGGGGAATCGATTACATGCACCTGGCGAAGATCGACGGCAAATGGATGATCGTCAACGTCCTCTGGCAAAGTCATCCAAAATAATCCGCGTTCATCCGCGGCGGTAATCCGCGTTACCGCCGCCCGCTTTTTGTGGCGAGGTATAGCAGGGGATGACAAACAAGCCGCGTAATCCGTCTTTTGCCGGAGAGATCGAACGAAGCTTTGCAAAACAGACGATCATGAATCTGATCGGCGCGCGGTTGAGTCGCGTTGAGCCCGGTGTTGTAGCGATCAACTTACCGTATCGCGCCGACCTGGCCCAGCAACACGGCTACCTGCATGCAGGCATTGTCACGACTATCGCTGACTCGGCGTGTGGCTATGCTGCATACAGTTTAATGCCGCCCGGATCGGAAGTGCTGAGTGTTGAGTTCAAGGTGAATCTGTTGCGACCTGCGAAAGCTGAGGAGTTCCTCGCAACCGCCGAAGTGATCAAATCAGGAAAGACGTTGACTGTCGTGCGTGCAGACGTAGTCGCTATCACAGGCGAACGGCGCGAGCTTGTTGCAACGATGCTCGGAACGATGATGTGTCTGAACAGATGAATATCTCCGGGATCGTTTACGATCGGCTTCATAACCACAAGTTGTCTTCCTCGAAATTCAAGCAACCGGCTGACGTGGTGCGATGGCTCGGCGCCGTGCAGTCGCAGGATTTCAATGCCGCAAAATGGGCACTCGCGTTGCGAATGCAAAACGCGACGAATGACATTGTCGAAGATGCGTTCAATCGAGGAGAAATACTCCGCACGCACGTGCTGCGGCCCACGTGGCACTTCGTTGCGTCTGAGGACATTCGCTGGCTGCTGAAGTTGACGGCGCCGCGCGTCAACGTGAAGTGTGGTCCAAACTATCGCAAGTATGAGCTCGATGAGAAGGTCTTCAAACGATCCAACAAAGCCATCGCGACTGCTTTGAAAGGTGGAAAGCATCTGACGCGCGCTGAATTGAAGACGGCCTTGAATCGAGCGGGAGTTGCATGTGACGATCCTATTCGTTTAGCGCATATCGTGGTGCGCGCCGAATTGGACGCGATTGTTTGCAGTGGACCACGACGAGGTAAACAGTTTACGTACGCGCTTTTGGAAGAGCGCGCAGCGGCGGCGCGCACGTTAACTCACGACGAAGCACTCGCGGAACTGACGCAACGCTATTTCGCAAGTCATGGACCAGCCACGCTGGCTGATTTCGTCTGGTGGTCGGGGCTGACGACAAGCGATGCACGACGAGGCATCGCATTGTTGGACGGTCAGCTCGATCGGCTAATGGTAGACAACGTCATATACTGGAACCCCGCAAAGCCATCGACACCGCCTCACGCAAACCATTCAGCCCATCTGTTGCCCGCTTTCGATGAATACAACGTCGCTTACAAGAATCGTCAGCTGGTTGTCGATTCCACCCAAACCACGAATTGGGACGCGCTCGGTACAACAATCCTCATCAACGGGAGAATCGTAGG
>DASUPZ010000358.1:0-4767 GCA_036280855.1 Pyrinomonadaceae bacterium
GAAGTGGGAGTGTCTCGCCGGTCGACTACCTCGACTATCGCAGCCAAAACAAAACATTCGAACTCCTCGCAGCCACAGGCACAATGTCCGGATTCGTCAACCTCTCGGGTAATGGCGAGCCTGAACGTCTCAGTGTCTCAGCTGGAACGGGAAATTATTTTGATGTCTTTGGTGTGCGTCCCGCCCTCGGTCGTGGCTTTTCACTCGAGACTGAGAAAAGCGCTCAGAGTCAGGTAACCGTACTCAGCGACGCACTGTGGACCAGACGCTTTGGCCGTGATCCGGGAATCATTAACAAGACGATCACTCTCGACAGCAAGCCCTACCAGGTAATTGGTGTGATGGCGGCCGGCGTGAAGCTGCCACAAGACGCCGAGTTGTGGGTGCCAATGGACTTCGAGGGTAACCCGGAACTGAAGATGCGCCAGCTGGCCTTTCTCCGGCCCGTCGGAAAATTGAAGCCTGGAGTCAGCATCGACCAGGCGCAAGCTGATACGGATGTAATCGCAGCTCAACTCGAACAACATTATCCCGATACGAACACCGGCCGGAGTCTTCGTCTTGTTTCGTTGCGTGAACAACTCGTCGGCGGCAGCAGCACGATGGTTTTTGTTCTTTTCGGAGCCGTCGGGCTTGTGCTGCTCATTGCCTGCGCGAATGTAGCCAACCTGTTACTCGTGCGCGCCGCTGCGAGGCAGAAAGAGATCGCGTTACGCACCGCGCTCGGCGCGAGCCGATCGCGAATCATTCGCCAGATGATCACTGAGAGTTTGTTGCTGGCCATCGCCGGCGGTGCCATCGGAGCACTGCTGGCGGTGTGGGGAGTTGAACTGTTGATAGCGTTGAGCGCTGACAGCCTGCCTTCCACGGTGACAATAAAGATCGATGCCACGGTGCTCGCGTTTACGCTCCTTGTTTCAATCGTAACCGGAGTGTTATTCGGCCTCGCGCCGGCCTTGCGCACGTCAAAAGTGAATCTCACAGATTCGTTGAAAGACGGAATGCGTGGCGCCGACGGCACACTGCGAAATAGAACGCGTAGCTTCCTCGTCGTGTTTGAAAGTGCCGTCGCCGTGATGTTGCTGATTGGCGCAGGCCTGCTCGTCCGAAGTTTGATTGCATTGCAAAACGTCGATCCCGGGTTTGACGCAAACAACGTCCTGACAATGCGATTTAACTTGCCGCCGCAGAAGTATGACGCACCGGAAAAAGGCGCGAACTTCCTGCAGCAGCTTGAGGCCCGCGTCGCGTCGCTGCCCGGCGTTGAAACAGTAGGTCTTATTACGGAGCTCCCACTCAGTGGCCAGCTCCAGGACTTTACTTTCACCGTCGAAGGACGGCCGCAGGGAAACGGCGATCAGGCTTTCCCTACTGACTTTCGTAGTGTGAACAAAAACTATTTCAGTGCGCTCCGCATTCCCCTCCTACGCGGGCGAAACTTCAGCGAACAGGAAGTCAGGGAAGGCGACAACAAAATCGTCGTCAGTCAATCGCTCGTCGACATGGCGTTCCCGAATGAAGATCCGCTGGGCAAGCGGATCATCACAATGTTTGGCTTCCCACAGGAGATCGTTGGTGTCGTTGGCGATATTCGTCATTCGTCGCTGCAAACCGCACCGGCACCCACAATGTACTTCCCCAATTTGAATCCTCGCGGGATGAACCTGGTTATTCGCACGAAGGGAGATCCCCTGAGCCTCGTGGGTGCGGTGCGCAGAGAAGTGCAGGCCCTCGATCCTGACCAGCCACTCGCGGGTGTGAAAAAGATGAGTGATTGGGTTGACTCGTCCGTCGCGGCACCGCGTTATCGCACAACTTTGCTTACGTTGTTTGCAGCGCTCGCGATGATCCTCGCTGCCACGGGAATCTACGGTGTGATGTCTTACTCAGTTGCACAGCGAACACATGAGATTGGAGTGCGCATGGCGTTGGGTGCTCGACGGGTTGATGTGTTGAAGCTGGTGGTCCGGCAGGGAATGGTTCTGACGCTGGTTGGAGTGGTTATCGGTTTGGCGGGTGCGTTTGCGTTGACGCGCGTGATGTCGTCGTTCTTGTTTGGAGTGACGGCGAAAGATCCGGTTACGTTTGCAGTGGTAGCGGTGTTGTTGCTGGCGGTGGCTTTTCTTGCGTGCTTCGTCCCGGCACGTCGCGCGACGAAAGTCGATCCGCTCGTGGCGCTCAGATATGAATAAAGGTCCGTTCAGAGTTCAAGCTTTAGCTTGTGTCTGAGAAAGAGCAGCCTAAAGGCTGAACTCTAAACGAAAATAAAATGGATTCGATAATCAAAGACATTCGCTATGGCGTGCGAGGGTTGTTGAAGCATCCGGGCTTCACGGCGATCGTCGTCATCACGCTCGCCCTGGGCATCGGCGCGAGCACCGCGATCTTCAGCGTCGTCGATAGCGTCCTGTTGCGACGTTTGCCTTATCGGACGGCGGACCGAATCGTCGCAATTCAGGAACTCGATCCGAACGGCAAACGAGTCCAGGTAACTTCAGCAAACTTTCTCGACTGGCGCGCGCAAAGCACTGTCTTCGAACAGCTCGCAGCGATCAGGACGACGACCACAAACCTCGCGCTTTCCGACTCCGCCGAACGGATCGATTTCGCGCAAACGTCCGCAAACTTTTTCGATGTCTTCGGAATCCAGCCGCAGCACGGGCGGCTCTTCATCCCGCAGGATGAACAAGCAGGTCACGCACCCATAGCCGTCATCAGCCACACACTCTGGCAACGAAGATTCGGCTCGGATCCCGCGATCGTCGGTAAACCGATCACGCTCGACGGCAGAAACTACACGGTCGCCGGTATTGCGCCCGCCGGCTTTCATTATCCCGATAAAACGGAAGTCTGGCTTCCGCCGCTCCGGCTCGTCCCCGAATTGAATGAACGACAGGACGTGACACAAACGCGCGGCATGGGCTATCTCGCCGCGGTCGGACTTTTGAAACCCGGCGTCTCGATCGACGAGGCCAAAAGCGAGATGGAGACGATCACGACACGTCTCCGCCAGCAGTATCCGGACACAAACAACCGCCGCTTCAATCGCGTTGTTTCACTTCACGAACATCTCGTCGGCGATACGCGCAAAGTGCTATGGCTGTTGTTGGGTGCAGTGACGTTTGTGTTGCTGATCGGATGTGCAAACGTCGCGAATCTTCTGCTTGCGAGTGCGGCTTCGCGACAGAAGGAAATGGCGATCCGCACCGCACTCGGCGCGTCGCGTTTCCGAGTGATGCGACAGTTGTTTACTGAGAGCACGGTTCTCGCGCTCACGGGCGGCGCCGTTGGTTTGCTCGTCGCATTCTGGGGACTCACTGCGATCACAAAGTTTTTGCCCGCCGACTTTCCTCGTCTCAACGAGATACAGATGGACTGGCGCGTGCTCGCCTTCACGTTTGTTGCTTCAGTGGTGACGGGAATTCTTTTCGGCCTCGCTCCGGCGCTGCAAGTCTCCCGCTCCGACGTGCAGGAAGCGATTCGTGAAACCGGACGCGGTGCTTCCGCGAGTTTTCGTCAAAGACGTTTTCGCCAGGCGCTCATCGTCGCCGAAGTCGCTCTGTCCGTTGTGTTGCTGGCAGGCGCGGGTTTGCTCTTCAGGAGTTTCCTGCGCCTCCAGTCAGTGCAAACAGGTTTCGCCTCCCAGCAGGTGTTGACCGCGCGCCTCTCGCCTTCGGGCACAAACTTCACCGAAGACGCTGCATACGTAAACTTCTACAACAAGGTCATGGAACGCGTTAGCACCGTTCCCGGTGTGCAGGATGTCGGCATGATCAATACCTTGCCCCTCGCGAAAGGACCAACGCTTGGTCTGCGAGTTGAAGGCCATCCGCCGGTCACGCCCGACAAGTGGCCCAGCGCGAATTATCGAGCGGTCACCCCGAATTACTTTCGCGCGATGAGCATTCCGGTTGTCCAGGGTCGTGCGTTCACAGACAACGACAGGGACGGCGCGTCGCTCGCGCTTATCGTCAATCAGGAACTCGCCGATCGCGTGTTTCCAAATGAAAACGTTATCGGGAGGCGGGTCAACTTCGGCGGGGTCGACGACAACCGGCAACCGATCTGGTGGGAAATAGTCGGCGTGGCGGCGAACGTTCGCAGCCTCGAGCTGCGCGAGGAGCCTCCTGCCGAAGTTTACTTTCCACACTCGCAAAATCCGTTCGCAGGTATGTCGCTGGTGATTCGTTCGAGCGTCGAACCGGCAGGCCTGACTGCGGCGGTGCGGCAGGTTGTTGCCGAGGTTGATAAGTCAGTGCCCGTGTCGAATATTCAGACGATGGACCACATCGTCAGCGAGTCGATCACGCAGCCGCGTTTCAGCCTGTTTCTGCTGGCACTCTTCAGCACGGTCGCGATGTTGCTCTCAGCGGCGGGCATTTACGGGGTCACTGCTTACACCGTCACACAACGCACGCACGAACTCGGCATTCGTCTCGCGCTCGGCGCGCAGGTCGGCGACGTGTTGAGGATGATCCTGCGGCAGGGAATGGCGGTGATTGGAGTCGGGTTGGGGATCGGTTTGATTGCTGCGTTTCTCCTGATGCGTTTGCTGCGAAGTTTGCTGTTTGGTGTTGGCGAGAACGATCCGTTGACGTTTGCGGTCATTACGTTCGTGTTGCTGCTCGTGGCGCTAATCGCGTGTTACATCCCAGCGCGCCGCGCAACAAAAGTCGATCCGTTAATTGCGCTGCGGTATGAGTGAACGCGCCCTTGGAGTGCGGCGGCCTGGCGCCGCTTTGATATCGATCATGCGTCTTCGAATAA
>DASUPZ010000359.1:0-34517 GCA_036280855.1 Pyrinomonadaceae bacterium
ACTTCCTCAAACCAGGATAGTAGAATTCAGATGATCTCTCTCAGAAAATTTCTACCGATAATGTTGGTGGCGATTCTTTTATGCTTAATGGCGTTTGGCTTCCACATCATGCTTACGCCGGCTCCCTCTCAAGCTAATTCTTGTACCTGTGCGGGAGGATTCTCAAACGGCGCTTGCAGCAGTGGAGCTGAATGTGTCTGTATGCACGCTAATGGCGTATGTACGGGCTGTTCATGGGTACAAAACAGTGCTAACTGTCCGCGTCAGGCTCCAAAGGTGCCATTTCGCCCAGAGTAACTTTCTTCTTATTTGGCTAGTGGTAGGTTCCGCTCAGTCGACGTAAAAAAGGAACAAAACCAGATCGCCGAATGAGATCTTACCCTCATGATCCAGGAGTATGAGATGAACCGTGTTTCAACCTCACAAAGCCCTATGGTTCGTACCAAGAGGATGGACAGTTTCGTTCTTCTACTCCTGGCCGCATCCCTGGCTCTTAACGTGTATTTAGGATGGAAGCTCAGACAAGGAAGCCCGAACACCCGGCAGAATACGGTTACCCTTTCACCAGGTATGAAGATTGATCCTGTCACCGTAGTCACGCTTGACGGGATTCAACATACAATCTCTTATGAGAATACTAACAAACCGACAGTGCTCTATGTGTTGTCACCGGCTTGCATCTGGTGTGATCGCAACAACGCCAACTTCAAGCGGCTTAGCGAGCTTAGAGCGAAAGATTTTCGGTTTATTGGTCTGTCGCTAGCCGAACCCGGGCTAAAAGCGTATGTGGACGCACATCATCTCAAATTTCCCGTATACACACGGTTGACGACAGAGAGCATTAACGCTCTCGGTCTTGGAAGTACTCCACAAACCATCGTAATTTCGCCAGACGGCCGGGTGTTGAAGAATTGGATAGGAGCCTACCTCGATCCTTTGCGTCCCGAGGTGGAAGCTTATTTCGGGATTACCCTGCCGGGTCTAACTTCAGACAATGACTAAGGCCACATTACGTCTTCAAAGTCGCACCGGTAACCGGAGTCAACAAAACTTGATGAAGGATACACTGCGATGCTTATTCTTGATCACTGTCATCATTTTTGTAATGGTGCGAGGTCAACAGATATCAGCCCAATCCAAATCCGCGGGAACTGAAGCCACCTCACTTTGTAATCGAGACTACGCAGTAGAGTTGATCAAGCAACAGGTCGCAATAACAAAAACTTTTGATAATGCTGTCCGGCGCATTGCTGTTCTCAATCGCGCGGCGGATTTGCTTTGGCCTTTCGAGGAGGATAAAGCGCGAACTGCATTTGCTGAATCCTTTGAAGTAGCCGCACAAATTGAAAAAGATAAACACGAGCATTCCAAACACCGGCCACGTTCGCTAATTACGGAAATGCAAACTCCGGATCAGCGATACGTCGTTATTCGTGCCGTTGCTAAACGAGATCCTGCCTGGGCGAGAAAACTCACCCAGCAAGTATTGAAACTGGATCGCCAAAGAAGAGAGCAGGAGACTAGGAAAGATTTATTCAACGACGTGTTAACAGCGCAAAAGCTGCTTGATTCCGCAAATCAACTCATCGCTATTGATATCAACGCAGCGATGGATCTTGCGAGGGCCAGTTTGAATTACCCCGCCACCTTCATGATCACTAATTTTCTGTATAAGGTTTCCGCCGTTAATCAACAGACAGCCGATCAATTCTACGAGCAGGCTCTGGCAGTTTACGCCGACAGGCCGATGCGCGAGTTTCTTTACTTATCAACCTATCCGTTCGCGTTTCAGGAGGACGGAGACATGCCGGTCGTCGGGTACTATGTAGTGCCGGCTAATTTCGTGACCAACAGCTCTTTACAACGCAGGTTCGTCCAGAATCTTGTGCGACGAGCGCAACAGGCACTGGAGATCCCATTAGATCAAGCTGATAACTTCAATGACTTTCCCGGTAACGGCCATATCCTTCAGCAATTGATTCGAATCGAGCCTCATGTAAGGGGACTTTTACATGACCTATCGGGAGCGGTGGTTCAAGCGCGAGAAAAAATCCTGGTTTCACTGTCGGTCGAAAACCAAAGAGCGTTTCTGCGGTCCGGCAGCCACGAGATTTCTTCCCTGCCGGCGAAGACTTTTGACGAAGAGATAGAGACAGCAGAAAAGACGTCCAGTGTAGAGAACCGAGACCAACTCATCATTACTGCAGTTCTGAGTTCAGCATCCGGGAAAACGGATCTGACAAGCGTGGTAAACGCAATCGAGAAGATTGAAGAATCAGGTATTCGCATGTCTTTACTTGAGTGGCTCTACTTTAACCGTGCAAAAGATGCTGTCCAGAGCAATCGCTTCGACGAAGCGAAGCGATTGGTCCGTAAAGTCGAAGGACGGGAGCAACGTGCTTATCTACTCACCGAGATAGCAAAGAAATTACTTATCATAAGCGAGATGCAGCTTCAGGCGCGCGAGGCCCTCGAGGAGGCAATAACAGAAGCTAACAAGGCTGGGATGACAATCTTTGCGGCGCAGGCACTGCTAGCAGCGTCGACTCTCTACGCTAAAACAGATCCGGGTCGGTCGATCTCAGTTATGGGAGACGCCATCAATCTCATTAATCGCCTCGAAACTCCTGATTTTTATGGAGATCAAACCCTGGCGAAAGAAATCAAAACAAAGAGCTTTAGACGCGTCCTCTGGTTTTATATGCCGGGACCTGATCCGGAGAATGCACTTCGTGAAATGGCGAAGATTGACTTCGATGGCGCGCTATCCCAAGCCAGTTCTTTCACCGACCCGTTTCAGCGCACTGTGACAACACTTGCGTTGGCGGATGTTTGCTTGCAGCAAAGCGCAACAACAACCCAAAGAGGAACCAAAGCGAGCCTTAGCTCGAATTGGTTCGTTTCCGCCCGGCCTATGTATGCGCTCACTCACTAAACCATTCGTGGCATTGGCATCAAGCACCAGTTGATCACGGTAGGACTGCCAGTTACCCGACAGCCCCGCACAGATCCCGGCCTGCGGTGTTCCCGCGCCGGCTCTTCGTGAATACACTGCACCCGCAAAGATTCGGAGAAACTGAGCACTTCTGTGGTTGTGGTCAAGAAAAAGTTGCGAAGATTGTCCACTGTGGGGAGAACTATCTTTAGTAAAACAAAAGCGCAGGCCACCCGCAGGGTGGCCATAGTTTTCTTAATAAGCAACTCAGAATTGGACCATGGTGGTTTCGAGACAAAGTTCTCGCGTTAATAGTTGGCGGCTCACCTGAGCAGCGCGTACCTCCAACGAAAGGACAACGACCATGAGCACCAGTTCACCATTCCCACTCGCAGTAATGATCATCCGGCATGGAGAGAAGCCCGGCGATCCCTCCAATGATAGCGACGGCGGACCGAATCTATCGATCTTAGGCTCCGCACGGGCTGCTGCATTGCCGTCACTGTTCACCCCCGACCCGACGCAAACGTCTGGTCCCAGCCTGCCACAACTCACTTGCGATTTGTTGGCCGGCTTCGAGGGCGAGTTCGGCGGTAAATACGGGAGTAGCAACGTCAACGCGCGTGAATCGCAGTTCTTCACACCGGATTTTCTTTTCGCCACCGAACCCACAAACAGCAGCAGCCGTCCGGTCGAAACCATCACCCCAACCGCGCAGGCGTTGCAGTTTTTTAAAAATGATCCAGGGCTCACCATTAACGCTAACTTCACGAACGACACTAACGGTATCACGGCGCTCACGTCGGAGATTCTGGGAAATCCCAACACCTATGGCGGGAAGTACGTTCTAATCTGTTGGCATCACGGCACCATTCCAGAGTTGACTGAAGCATTCAAAGTTCCCCCGAGCCAGTTGCCCTGGACCAAATGGCCGTCGACAGTTTTCGATCTAATCTTTTTCATCACGTGGCCGTCTGGCCAGCCCCAGCTCAAAGTTGGCACCCAAAGACTACTTTACGGCGACAGTGCCACTGCTCCCGGTCAGTCAAGTTAATTCACTAAAGCACCTAAACAGGAGAAAAAACTATGTCTCAATCAAACCCGACAACACAGTCGTCTTCTGATTGCGCTTCGCCCGTCCCATCAGGCACGGTCACTCTTGTGCTCGATGCACCGCGACAGCCACTCACGACTCCGCCGATACCGATGAACTTTCGGACCATGCAAGGTATCCCCAACATCTCCGGCGCTGCCGCATCGGGTAGTGCTGAATTCAGCGCCCAGCAATTTCAGGGAATGTTAGCGAAGATAGGACAGTTGACTGCGGGGTTTCCGTTGACAGTCGTGGATTTGCGCCAGGAACCGCACGGCTTTTTGTACCTTAAGCAGCCTCTCAACGGCGAGTCAGAGATCGCTGTTGGTTGGTTTGCCGAGCGCGACTGGCTCAACGTAGCCAAGGGTCTCGCAAGCATTCAGGTAGACGAAGAAAACCGTCTCAACACCGCCTGTCAGACCGCCGATTTGACCGTCTACAATGTTCTCACGAAGACTAAGGACGAGGACGGCATCTGCACTGCAACTCCATGCCCGGTGCAACCGACCGGGTTTTACAAAACCGAAGAGACACACGTGCAGACATATCCGAGTGTCAGTTATTTGCGTCTGCCGACCACGGATCATTGCCGGCCACGCGACTCTGAGGTGGACCAGTTCGTCGCGTTCGAAGCGGCGCTCGGTTCCGACACGTGGTTACATTTTCACTGCCGCGCTGGTGATGGACGGACGACCACTTTCATGGCGATGCACGACATCATTCACAACGCCCCAGGTGATACGCTGCAAACCATACTGGCGCGCCAGAAGTCGATCGGCGGCATCGACCTCGCCTCTCCACCGTCGCCTACGAACCAGACGTCCTTCAGCTATCCGTTTTCAGTCGAGCGAGTGGAGTTTGTTCAGAATTTTTACAACTACGTCTGCGCTGCCAAGCCCGGCAAATTCACGTTGACGTGGTCTGACTGGGTAACTCAAACAATGACGCCGAAGCAAGCAGTTGCTTCTGCATAGCGATCCGCGCATCTCATCGTGAGCTCAGTATTGACAGACTAAAAACGCGAAGAATATATTCGCAGCCGTTAGTCCAAGGCTGAGCTCACGAGCTTCTGCTACACACTCGGCAATCCAGCCTCCTGCAATCCAACCTGGTCCATCTTTGAAGAAATCAAGGAGCATCCATGATTGAAATCAAAAAATGGCGGCTTGTATTTGTCTGCCTGCTCACACTCTGTGCCTGCTCGGTAATTCACGCTCAAGATCGAACAATCGTTATCAGCGGTAGCGTGGTTACTCCGGAAAAAGTTCTCAACAAGGGATGGGTCGTAATCAAGGACAAGAAAATCAGCGCTGTTTCAGAGACGCTCCCGAAAGAAGAGGATGCCATTTGGGTCGACACCAACGACATTATCTTTCCCGGGTTTGTTGATCTGCACAACCATCCTATGTACGCGATGTTTGAGCCGTGGGACGCCCGGCAACTATTCAACAACCGGTACGAATGGCGCTCCCTCGACAAGTACAAGCAGGAAATTTCTACGCCGGCTCGTAACATACAGGATGATCCGCAGGGTTTTTGTGACATCTCACAGTTTGCTGAAGTGCAGGCAATAACAGGTGGGACCACCACGTTCTCAGGCACGTTCCTGCTGAGATCATTCGGTTCAACTTTCCCTGACTGCTTATCTCGAATCGCGGTGAGGAAGCTGGAAATTGACTCCGGTTTTTACTCAGCGCCTGGACGCGAAAGAGTCCAGAACGTTCTGGGTGTCGGCCGCGATTTGAACGATACGACTGCCGCTGACGTGCGGCGAAAGTTGGCCGCGAAAGAATTAGATCTCGTGCTGATCCATGTCGCCGAGGGTAAAAGAACGGACCCTGACTCAATCAAAGAATTTGATCTGCTCAAAGAGCGTGGCTTTCTCGCTCCCACTACGGCCGTTATCCATGGGGTCGCTTTCGATAAGAGTGATTTTGGAAAGATGCGATTAGCGGCCACGGCCCTGATCTGGTCTCCGCAAAGTAACATGATTCTCTATAACACCACGACGGACGTGATTGCTGCTTTCAGAGAAGGGGTTTCGATCGCACTGGCGCCGGATTGGGCGCCTTCTGGAGGCAAAAACATGCTGGCTGAAATCCAATATGCCGCCAGGCTTAACAAGACCACTCTCGGCGGGTTCTTCTCTAATCAGCAGTTGTTCGAAATGGCCACCTCCATCCCGGCAAGAATCGCACGTATCGACGACAAGGTAGGAACGATTCAGCCGGGACTGTTTGCTGACTTGTTCCTACTGCGCGGAGATGCCGCCCAGCCATTCGATACCCTGGTCCAATCAAAGCCGCAGGACGTTTCGCTCGTCGTAGTCAACGGTGTTCCGGTCTACGGTGATGCGACGTTGATGAGCAGGTTCAATATAACCAGGGAGCCGGTTTCGTTTTGCGGGGAGACGAAGCATCTGAATCTGGGTGTACTGCCTAATGGAAAACTCTCAGATGTGCAGCAGCGCCTGGGACAGAAAATGGAAGCTCACAAACTGAAACTAGCGAAGATCGATCCGTGTGCGCAATGAAGCAAGGAGTTGGGAAGATTGTCCAATGTGGGAGACTTCCTCAATCAAACACTCTCAGTTGTATCGACTGTGGGCTTTCACAAAAATCATGTTAATCCTGATAATCATGTTAATCCTGTGAAGCTGATTTTTCGGGTATAGGAACGAACGATTGTTTTACAGGATTTCAGGATTAGACATGATTTACATGATTAAGACCTTCACGCTGCGAGTGCATTTGTTGTGGAGCACCTTCCGTCGTTAAAAGCAGAGCGGCCATTCTTGTTGGTCACCAATCAATTGTTTTTCCGTCTATTTGAACAGGCAGCTTAACAACGTAACTTGGCATGTATTGTCTCCTCATAGTTTAAATAGGAAATCGGAGGAACGCGTTTACAACCCTCCAGCTATCAACGCGAGAACCGCCTGAGAAAACCCATGCCTGCCGCTAATTATCAAATCCTGCCGAAAACTAGAGTTCCTCGCGAGTTTTGAAAAACGATGAGCCTTCCTATCAAGTAAACGCGAAACATGCTTCAGAATGAAGGCTGAAACAGCGCAGGGTTCTCGGCCGGTTTTTCTTGCACTCTTCGTCAGACGCGCATAAACTCACGCCCGCGTTCAGAGTCCTACCGAACCGCTATACTCACTTCTTTCTCAAGGAGCCACACCATGGCCGCCAAAACTGCGAAAAAAACGACCAAAAAGTCCGGGAAAGCCGCCACAAAGAACACCACAAAAAAGGCGACAAAATCTTCATCCGGCGGCGCACCTGTCAGGCACTTCGCTGGTTATCCCAGCACCGTCGTATTCGCCGAACCTGGCACTAAGACAGAAAGTGGGAAAAGGGCTTTAGAACAGTTGCTCTGGGGCGATTTTGTCGGTGTTCGTGGCCCACGAAAAGACGGTTGGGTCAGAGTTTGCACGCGTCACGTTAAAGAAGGATGGGTCCGCGAAACAGAGATTCAGAAGGATCGTTTGCTTGAAGTTATTTTTGTAGACATTGGCCAGGGAGATGGCAGCCTGGTTGTCACTCCCGACGACAAGCACATTCTTATCGACGCCGGTCAGGGCGACAACTTCATACGCTTCCTGCGTTGGCGTTACCCGAAGTTTGCAACTCGCCGCGACTTCGAAGCCGTAGTGATTTCACATCCGGATGCTGATCACTATGCGGGTTTTGCCGACCTCTTTACCGAGAACAGCCTCAATGTTTTCGTCGGCACGATCTACCACAACGGCATCATTGAGCGAGCGGCTGAGAAGAAATCGGATTCGCTTGGCCCACGAGTCAAAAATAATGACGGAACCTTCCTTACCGACGTCGTAAGAGACAAGGCGCGACTGTTGGAAATTCTCGCTGATGGGACGCAGTGGAAGGGGAAAAAATATCCAACGATGTTGAAGCGCGCTATCGACTCGCAGCGGGTCGGCGACATACGCATGTTGTGCGAGGTCGACAAGCACCTTCCGGGTTATGGTCCGAACGATAGAGTCACAATCGAAGTGCTTGGACCAATCATCGAACCGGATGAAAACGACACTCCCCGGTTGCGCTGGTTCGGCGGTACCAGCGAGACTGGGCCAACCAAGAATGGCCACTCAATCGTGTTGCGTTTGCGGTATAAGAATGTATCGATGCTGCTTGGTGGTGACTTGAATATCCCCTCTGAGAGGCTATTGCTTGAACATCACACCGGCATGAACCTCCCGCCGGCAGACGAAGAAGAAGAGAGGCGGCGCGTCGTCGAAGCTGCTCGCAAAGTGTTCCAGGTGGATGTAGCGAAATCCTGTCACCACGGCAGCGCGGATTTCTCGGATCTGTTTCTCGAGGCACTGAATCCCATTGCGACAGTAATCTCCAGCGGTGACGAAGAGCCTCATGCTCATCCACGATCTGACACGTTAGGCACAATCGGCAGATTCAGCCGCGGCACACGCCCGCTAATCTTCAGCACTGAGTTGTCGCGTTCGGCCAGCGAAGCAATAAAGAGTCCCAGCCTGGTCCAACAAAAGTTTCGCGCGGCCCAACAGAAAATCGTGGACGCCAAAACAGCCGAGGCTAAAAAGAAAGCGCTGGATGCATTTGAAAAGCTTGTGAAGACAATCCAACGCAGTATCGGCACGTACGGAGCGGTCAACGTACGCACTGATGGGAAGTGCGTCGTGATCGCCTACAAAATTGAAACTACTACGCGCAAGGACAAGATGTGGGACATCTACAAGCTCGAACCCGAAGATGGTGTGCTGAGTTTCAGGTCGAAGCACGAAGAAGAAGAATAGGTCAGCCGCGAAACGGTTGCGAAGAGGCTGTAGCAAAATGGGGCCAGTCAAATAGCGGATGCGTACTGCTCGTCAGTCCCTGGAGCCTGGACCATGAAGATCTCACTCCTTTTTCTTTGTGCCTGCGTTCTCATCCTGAGTGGCCAGATCGCTTTCCCGATCCCAATAAGGGACCTGAGATTGAATTAATCAGTCCGACCCGCTTCCAGATTTTTCCGGGCCCGGCGGCGACAGTGCCGATTCGTTTCAAAGCTTCAGATCCCGATGGATTCATCAAAAAACTGGAGTTGTACACACACACCGCGCCAAGTTAACGCGGCGAATTGGCGAATTGAATTCAACCGAACTTAGTCAGGTGGAAGACGGTATAAAGGCCGCAATGGACTTGCCGTAATGCCCGGCATGTTTACTTCACCTCACCAGTTGGTTGCGGTTCCGCTTTCGGAAATAGCAAAGAAGCCACAACCGATAAGGCAATCACCGCGGTAATGATCCCAAGTGACAAGCTGATCGGAAACTTGCCCCCAAACAGATCGTTAAGCCACACCATTTTTAAGCCGACGAAGATAAGCACTACCGCCAGCCCGTATTTCAGCATGTAAAACTTATCAATCGCTCCCGCGAGCATGAAGTACAGCGCACGCAGCCCCAGGATTGCGAAGATGTTCGACGTAAATACGATGAGCGGCTCGTTCGTGAGCGCAAAGATCGCCGGGACTGAATCAACTGCGAAAATGATATCCGTCGCCTCTAAAAAGAGTAGCGCGACGAAGAGCGGCGTGGCGTGAAGCTTTCCCATCAAACGAACAAAGAAGCGCTGACCATGCAGTTCATTCGTGACGGGGACGACGCGGCGGAACACGCGAATCAATAAGTTTTTGTTCGGGTCGACACCCTTCTCCGGCGCAAACATCATCTTGATGCCGGTGAAGATGAGAAACGCGCCGAAGACGAACACGATCCAGTGGTATTGCATTAGCGCACTGCCCAGCGCGATAAAGATGGCGCGAAAGAGTAAGGCACCGACGATGCCGTAAAACAGCACGCGATGCTGGTACTTCGCCGGAATCGCAAAATAACCGAACACCATCACGAAAACGAAGATGTTGTCGACTGAGAGCGATTTCTCGACGATGTATCCAGTGAGGAACTCAAGCGCGACGCGCCACGCCGCATCCGAAGGGTCGAAGCCCGGAATCGCCGTCAGGCGCGGGTCCTGGGGAAACTTCCAAAGCGCGTACTGGAAAAGTAGATAATTAAATGCGAGCGCGAGGGTGATCCAAACAAGGCTCCATGTCGCTGCTTCGCGAAATGAGACTTCGTGGGCCTGTCGGTGGAACACGCCCAGGTCGAGCGCCAGGAGGATGAAGACGAACGCGGTAAATCCGAGGTAAAACCACCAGTAGTCAACAAACGGAAACAGTTCAACCATCACTCAATCCTTTCACGCCAGAGGTCTGTAACAGCGCGCAAAAGAAAAACCTTCTGCGCGCTACGCAAGCCGCAAAAGGTCTTGGTCATTGAGCTAGGTTTGACTCTACCCGGTGCGCCGGATGCCCACAGTGGGCAACGTATTGACGGCTATCACCGGACCCTAACGAACGGGCGACCTACTCCCCTTTTCGAGAGCGAAAGATTACGGAGATAGCTTATTCCTGTCAAGGGGGGGCCGAGTCGCATGTAAACCCCCAAGTAGAAATGTCACCTTTCAACTTGCGCAAGATGCAAAGTTCGCCACGGCGCTCTTTTGCTTGCAACGAGTTCTTGCGATCCTAAGGGTGCCACAGGCTTCAAACTTGGTAGAGTTGAGTCTAAACCTGAACATTGTTAAGATGAACTTGCTATGGTAGATAACAAACGCAACAAAGCCAAAAACCAATCTGACGATGGGGATTCGTCCAAGCCCGACAGTTGTCAGCCCACCCACACTGAGGCTGACTCTCTCAAACCTTACGAGAAGAAGATTTCAGAAGGATCGGAGAACCTTCGTGGGCGTGAGGGTTGGTTTCGACAGCGCTCGGGTAGCAGCAGCAACAAGTAAGGCGTGTGATCATTCCTGCGCTTAACTAACCCGGATTCGCCAAATACTCCTGCCATAAGTCGCCGCACTAAGAGTTCGATCGTTAAGGTGATAAGCTAAATCAACGATCATCACGTTCGGTAAATTTCGAGTCAGATTCATCCACGTTGCTCCCAAGTCCTGCGAAATGAACACACCTACGTCATTGCATATGTAAACGGTTTCATGCGCATCCGGCTGAATTAAAACAGCGTGATGTGGGACATTTGGTAACTGCCCTTTATCCACGTCCTCCCATGTTATCCCACCATTTTTGGACCGGAACACATGAGAATGACCAAAATTCGCAACGGTTGCGAAAAGGGTGTCGGCATTACTCGGGCTACTTTCTAGCCTTGTAATAGTATGTCCTGGCAGAGTCGCACTCGAAATATTGGGACTCCAATTCTGACCGCCGTCCACACTGCGAAAGAAGCCTCCGTCTTCAGTGCCAATATAGATGCGCTTGTTGTCAGCCGGAGCGATCTCAATAGCGGTTATGGGACTTCCATCAAGAACAGGTGAGATTGGGGACCATTTAGCACCATCATTTTTGGTTCTCCAAACGCGGGTGGACCCTGTGTAAACTGTATTTGGCTTCTTCGGGTCCATCGTGATGAAAACCATCCATACACGCGCCAGCTCTTCGTCGGTGGCAGGAGGCGAAACATCTTCCCATCCTGTCGATGGCCGGAACCGATATATCCCCATGAATTGAGAGGACGAATAGATGTGCCTGGCGTCAGTTGGGTCAATTACCATCCAACCGCCATCTCCGCCGGTAAGTTCTATAAAATCGTCGCTCCGGCCCGTAATGGTCCCCAAAGTTCCGTTATCCTGAGCACCGCCCCCATAAGTGCGCCCATCAGTTTGCGCGACATCAAGGTCGTAGAACATAGTCACCGATAGACCATTACTACGGTTAACCCAATTCCGCCCGCCGTCTTCGCTGATATCCAGGCCGCCGTCATTTGCACTATAAACGCGGTCGGGCGCCGAGGTAGGTATTAGCAGCACGTGGTGGTCTGCGTGCGCATAATTAGAAGTTCCTCGTTCAGCATCCCATCGAGTTACTTGCTTCCAGGTTGTCCCGCCATCGGTCGTCAGGTGGAGGTCAACGCCACCACAAATCACTTGATTCGGCTTGGTTGGATGAACGGCTATAGCGTTGTTATAGGATATCTGACGCTCCTTCTTAAAATGGGTCCCAGCGATGTCTTTCCACGTCTTACCACCATTAGCGCTGCGAAAGACTCCCAGCAAACGGTCCCGATTACCACTGAGCACGTCCTGCGCGAAAGCATACAAAGTATCAGGATTGGATTGGCTTATCGCCAAACTTGTGCGACCAACTCTTGCGGGCTCCGGAAGCCCTCCGCCCGTAACTTGCGTCCAAACTTCGCCACCGTCTACCGTTTTCCATATACCGTTTCGCATTCCCTGCTCGGTGAAGGTAGAGAAGATGATTCCTTTCTTTTCAGGGTGGAAAATAATCGAGTGACACCAATAATTTTGCTCGGAAATGAAGGTTTCGCGCTTCCAAGTAACACCGCCATCAAATGAAACGTACATTCCGCCAAATTCCACCCCGGTTGAACTAACTTCGGCGTAGCCCACGCCGCCAATCAGAATATGATTTGAATCGAAAGGATCTATCGCGATGGCACCGATACGCGAGGGAATCCCTGTCTTCTTCGAGTCTGCGATCAACCGCCACGATTTACCGGCGTCTGTCGTTTTATAAAGTCCTACCCCTGCATAAGAATCAGCTGACAAATTAGCTTCACCCGTTCCACAGAAGAGCGTGTCAGGATTATTGACATCAATAGCTAATGAACCAATATTTAAAATATCTTGACTACGCCATAACGAGTGCCAGTTTTGCCCTGCATCCTCGCTATACCAAACCCCGCCCCCTGCTGCGCCTATCCAAATGCGTTCTGACATCGTGGGATGGCAAACGATACTCGTTGTTCGTCCTCCTATATTGCTAGGGCCGACATTTTCCCAATCAGCAGTTATGGGATGCGCTTCTAACACCTTTTTGGTCCGTGCGCGTTCGCGCACCAAAGTCCGCACAGGCCCTTCTCGAACCGGCCATGTGGCGCGCGCTTGGAACCATTTTCCGCGCGTCTTGTGATTCGATAATCTAGGAGGCGGAGTCCCTAACAGGGTACCTTTGCGAGGACCGGAGGGTAACGGCTCTTCAAGCGGGATGAGCACGGTCGGGGCTTCTTCAAGTTCACTTCTTAAGACTTGTTGCTCCTCTAATGCTAACGATACAGCAGTCCTCTGTTGTCCTGCTTTCTTTGGCTTTTTGCTATTTCGCCTTTGCATAATCCCTCCTGAGGTGAGTGCGGTCGAAACACATCGCGTGGTAGCAGCAGAAGTGCTCGGTGAAAACGCCTCATACCACTATTAAAGTGGCGACTGGCTACGGGTTATGTACAGCTCACGCATGTGAACTTTTTGTACGTCGCTCTCCCTAGACAGCCACCCAGTGACACTCCAATGAGACAAACAAATCTGAGTGAAAGGTATTTCCGTTGCCGGTGGTGCTGTACTACCCAACTATGATCAAGAAGGCCGCACTTAGAGTTTGCGAGGACGCAGAGGCTCGGGAGGTCGACCTTTGTAAAGCGGCGGGAGATTAATACTGTTTGGAAGAAAAAGTCAAACACGCGTCTGCACAGCTGCACTTCAGTACCACAAAAGGTGACATTTCAACTTTGGAGAAAGGTGACATTACTACTTTGGGCTAACAGCGGGTCGAGTCGCAAAACGGGAAACTAAGGTTCATTTTCAATCGTTGCAACGTCTGACGTTTGATCTCGGCTCGCTGATTTCTTCTTCTCCATGCGAGACTTCAAGTATTCATAGATCGGTGGGAGTAAGGATAGGAAGATTACGATGATTATTACCCATTCGATATGCTCATCAAGATTAATCCCCAGCTTGTCGCGCAACAGTGTGCCCAGGTAATAACCCGCCAAAATCATGCTGAAGACCCAGAGAAAGCCCCCAACTACATTGAACACGACGAACTTTCGGTAGGGCATCTGAGCCGCACCCGCGACGATTGGAGCAAACGTTCGCACTATGGGAACAAACCGCGCAATGATGATGGTCTTGCCGCCGTACTTCTCATAAAACTCGTGTGCCCTTTGCAAGTGGCTTGGACGAAAGAGCAAAGACTTCTGCCGTCTGAAAAGCTTTGGTCCCATCTTGGCGCCAGTGTAGTAACCCACCGCATCTCCAACTACCGCAGCAACAAATAACGACGACAGCAACACCGCGACATTCAGCTTCCCGGTCGCAGCAAAAAGGCCGGCCACCACTAAGAGCGAATCGCCAGGTAAAAAGAAACCGAGGGCCAGCCCGGTCTCGGCAAAGACGATGAGCACCAATCCCACGTAAACAAAGGCGCCGCCCTTGGCGAGCAGCGTCTCGATTATGATCTTCGGATTAAGATATTCCTTAAGGTTATGAAGAAGTTCTGTTATCCATTCCATAAGTTAAATTGAGAACTGGGCCTTCGTTTACTGGCGCTCTAATTCGCCGCGGTTCCAGTGGGCGAGGTTCGCGCCGGCTTCGTACGTGCTTTGGCAAAAGTCCATCAGCACCGCTTCCGGATCGGGCGCGGTGCGAAAATCTTCGTAGAGCAGTAAGAAATTGCTGAGGTCGTTGCTGTAGTAGGCCTGTGACGGTTTTACGGTCGCGGTGCTCAAACCTTCGGGAGCAGGCGCGGTGTATGAGTAGAACGCCGGCTTGCCGAGTGGTCCTTGGCCGGGCCACCAGCCGTGGCTGATTACCTCGTGTGAATACGCCTCGCGCGTGATCGAGTCTGCGTCAGGCCGAGCCGGCGCGGGCCTGCCTGAAAACCTCGTCACCGCAAGATCGAAACTGCCCCAGAAGAAGTGCACCGGACTGCACTTTCCGATAAACCGCGATCGAAACTCCTGCAACACGCGATCGGACGAACGCAAAACTTCCCAAAAGCTGTTTACATACTCGGCGTCGTACGAAGCATGTTGCTCGTCCTGATCGAACGGAATCGGATCGGGGATCTCAACCGGCATCTTCCAGATCTTGACTTCAATTCCTAATTCACCGAGCGCCGACATCGTCTGGCGATAAAACGTCGCTACCGATTTCGGTTCGAGCTTCACACGCGTCGAAGCTCCGTCGCTGGAGTTAATCACGAGATCGTGATCGATGAAGTCAAACTCCATTTCGAAGAAGCGATCTTCGTAAGGCATCGCCGTCGTCGTCAGTCCGCGGGCTGATACGTAGAGCGGGACGTTCCAGTAGTGATTGACGAGCGGCGTTTGCTCGAGACGCACTTTGCCGACGATCTGGGTCCACATGTGCAGCGTCGCGCACGTGTCTTTCCATTCCTCGAGGGGTAATGATGGCCAGGACATGTGCCCACAGATTAACGCGGAAATGGCGGATGGGCAAAGGTATGCTCAGGAAGCTCGATATGTGTTATAGTCTGCGCGTTATGTTGAAGGCCTGCGCATGTTGTCTCTGTTGTTGCTGCACTTGCAGCGCGACCGAGCCGTGTGCCGGCTGTATGAGCGGATAGCTCAACACTGACCCAGCAATTTTCGGCGAAACCGGTCGCACTTCTTAGAAGTTGCGGCCTTTTTTATTTGGTGACGTTATGCCCCCTGATGTTCTGGAAGTTTTTGGTGCCGGCATCGCGCCGGGCACTGTTGAAGCGAACGTTGGTAACACACCGCTGTTACGGCTTCGGCTCTTAGATCGAGACCTTACCGACGAGATTCAGGTTTTTGCAAAGGCCGAACATCTGAATCCCGGCGGCTCGGTGAAGGATCGTGCCGCCCTCTCCATGATTCTGGAAGGCGAGAGAAGCGGCAAGCTCAAACCCGGCGTGACGATTCTCGACGCGACCAGCGGAAACACCGGCATTGCCTATGCGATGATCGGCGCTTCACGCGGGTATCGAGTCAAGATCTGTCTGCCGAAGAATGCAAGCAGGCAGCGAAAAGCAATCCTGCGCAGGTATGGCGCCGAAATCATCGAAACGGATGCAATGCTCTCAACCGACGGCGCGCAGCTAATCGCCCGTGAGATATACGCCGCCGACAAAGACAATTATTTCTACCCCGATCAGTACAACAATCACGCGAACTGGCTGGCGCACTACGAAACGACTGCAAACGAGATCTGGGAACAGACTAACGGTCGAGTTACTCACTTTGTAACCGGCCTCGGAACCTCGGGCACTCTCGTCGGCGTCACCAGACGTTTAAGAGAACTCAATCCAGCAGTCAAAGCCATTGCCGTGCAACCTGAGTCGCCGTTGCACGGTCTCGAAGGTCTCAAACACATGGCCACCGCGCTGACGCCGGGCATCTTCGATCAGTCGCTCGTCACCGAGACGCTGGAAGTTGCCACGGAAGATGCGTTATTAATGACAGGCAGATTAGCCCGACAAGAAGGATTACTGGTTGGCCCGAGTTCCGGAGCCAACGTTTTTGCTGCCTGGCGGCTGGCTGCTTCGTTGCACGGACCCGCGGTAGTAGTGACCGTGCTTTGCGACGGCGGCGAGCGCTATTCGAACGAAGATTAATTCATGACTGATAAATCCAAGCGCGACATCGCAACCAAATTCGTACATGCAGGCGAACGCCGTCCACTGCCCGACGCGCAGCCTGTGTCGACTCCAATCTACGCGAGCGCGACGTTTACTTACCCGACGATGAAGGAGATCGATCAGGTCTTCGCCAACGAAAAGCAGGGGTATGTTTATACACGTTACGGCAACCCGACGATCGCGGCGCTTGAAGATGCGGTGCGTGAAATTGAAGAAGGCGCCGTGGCGTGCGCTTACGCAACTGGAATGGCGGCCGTCCACGCGGCACTCATCGCGTGTGATCTGAAAGCAGGATCGACTGTGCTTGCATCCCAGGATCTCTACGGCGCGACGACGAATTTACTCAACAACGTCTTCGCAAACTTTGGCGTGAAGACCGTCACCGTCGACTACCGCGATCTGTCGAGCGTGCGTGAGAAGGCGAGTGAGGTCCGGCCCCAGGTGATGATCGCGGAAACGATTTCGAATCCGCTTCTGAAAGTTTGTGACATCGAAGCGTGTGTTGAGATCGCGCACGCAAACGGAGCGCGACTCATCATCGACAACACGTTTGCGACGCCTTATCTCCGCCAGCCTTTGAAACTCGGCGCCGACATGGTGGTCCATAGCGCCACGAAATACCTCGGCGGCCATGCTGACGCGATGGGCGGACTGGTTGTTTCGCGTGACGAGATGGACGCTGCTGCGCTGGTAAGCGTGATGAAACTGGTTGGAGGCGTGCTCGGCGTTTGGGAAGCGCACGAGATTTTGCGTGGCTTGAAGACCCTCGCCGTCCGCATGGACCGCCAGTGTGAGAACGCGAGTAAGCTCGCAGCATACCTGAGCGAGCACGCCGGTATTGCACGTGTTCATTATCCGGGTTTGGGCGCACTCGTTTCGATCGAACTGCGCGAGGGGACGCAGGACGCGGCGTTCCGATTCATGGACGCGTTGAAGTTGTGCGTGCGTTCGACGAGCCTCGGAGATGTTTTTACGAGCGTGCTGCATCCGGCGACGGCTTCGCACAGGGATTTTCTGCCGGCGAAACGACAGGCGTGGGGGATTGTCGACGGTTTAGTGCGTATCTCGGTGGGGATTGAGAAGATCGACGACATCATTGGCGATATCGAGCAAGCATTATCCGGTTCAGAGTTCAAGCTTTAGCTTGCTCTTACGCGGCAGCCTAAAGGCTGAACTCTGAACTGCAACTACAATGATCACGATCGGTGAACAACAATTGGAGGAGATTCGCGCGCATGGCGTGCGTGATTACCCGTACGAGTGCTGCGGGTTATTGCTCGGCCATTATCGCGATGGTGGAAAAGTTGTTAGCGAGACCTTTCCGATCTCGAACGCGCGTGAGGAGAGTGCGAAGCGCAATCGTTTCCTGATCACACCGGAAGAGCTGATGCGAGGTGAACGATACGCGCGGGGCAACGACCTGGAGATAGTTGGGTTCTACCACTCGCATCCGGATTCGCCGGCGGTGCCGTCGCAGTACGATCTCGAGCACGCCTGGCCCACCTACTCGTACATCATCGTCTCGACACGCGCTAATGAGGCAACGGATCTATTTTCGTGGGAACAGGAACCCGATCGATCACGGTTCAATCGAGAAGAAATAAAATCCGCGTAATCCGCGGCTAACAAGTCTGAGGTTTTAATCATGCCAGTCACAATCGCTATTCCAGCGCCGTTACGCCAGTTTGCCGGAGGGCACTCGCAAATCGTCGTCGAAGCAAAGACGGCCGGTGAGGCGCTCGATCTGCTCACGTCAACGCACTCCGAACTGCGCCGCCATCTCTTCAACGATCAAAACGCGTTGCGCAACTTCGTCAACGTCTATCTCAACGACGAAGACATCCGCCACGCCTCCGGACCGGATACGCCTGTGAAAGACGGCGACACGATCATGATCGTTCCTTCGATCGCCGGCGGCGCCGTGGTCGAGTCGGAAGTGGGCCAATCGCTGCCCGAACTCTCAAACGAAGAGATCCTGCGTTACAGCCGTCACCTGATCATGCCGGAAGTCGGTATGCAGGGACAGCGACGACTCAAAGCCGCGAGCGTGCTGATGATCGGCACCGGCGGGCTCGGCGCGCCCGTTGGCATGTACCTCGCAGCCGCGGGCGTTGGCCGCATCGGTATCGTCGATTTTGACGTGGTTGAAGAGTCGAACCTTCAACGCCAGATCATTCACGGCACCAAAGATCTCGGCCGGCGCAAGATCGAGTCGGCGAGAGATCGCCTGCGCGACATCAACCCGCATATCGAGATCGAAACGCACGAGACGCGTCTCACGAGCGAGAACGCAATGCGGCTCTTCCGAAACTACGACGTTATCGTGGACGGCACCGACAACTTTCCGACGCGCTATCTCGTCAACGATGCGTGCGTGTTGAGCGGCAAGCCAAACGTCTACGGATCGATATTCAGGTTTGAAGGACAGGCGAGTGTGTTCTGGGCGGAAAAGGGCGCGTGTTATCGCTGTCTCTATCCCGAACCGCCTCCCCCGGGGCTCGTGCCTTCGTGCGCAGAGGGCGGCGTGCTTGGTGTTTTGCCCGGAATCGTTGGTGCGATTCAGGCGAACGAAACGATCAAGATCATCCTCGGCGCCGAAGACCTGATGATCAATCGTCTGCTGCTTTTCGATGCCTGGACGATGAAGTTTCGCGAGTTCAAACTGCGAAAGGATCCGAAGTGTCCCATATGCGGTGAACAGCCGGAGATCAAAGAGCTGATCGATTACGAAGAGTTTTGCGGGATGGCCGCGCACCAGGCGCCACAGCCGGAATCGAAGCTCGAAGAGATCTCAGCACAGGAGCTCAATGCGCGGCGTTTGCGTGGCGATCGAATTCAGATCATCGACGTGCGTGAGCCGCACGAGTTTGAGATTGCGCGTATTCCGGATACGAAGTTGATCCCGCTGGGCCACGTTGTGAATCGCATGAACGAGATGGATCCCGAGGTTGAAACGGTCGTTCACTGCAAAGGCGGCGTGCGCAGCGCGAAAGCGATCGAAGCCCTGAAACGCGCAGGCTACCAGGGCCGGTTGATCAACCTGAAAGGCGGCATCACTGCCTGGTCAGACGACGTCGATCCGCGCGTCGCGAAGTATTGATTCATCACCTGAAAACGACGATTCATCCCTTCCTTCATTCAACCTGCGACATTTGACGAGGTCGGCAGGATTGACAGCCGTATCATGTCAATCCTGTTAATCATGTCATCCTGTCAAACAGTCGGAGGTAAATATGAAGAGAAGAGATTTCATCAGCCAGAGCGCCGGCGCGGGAGTTTTGGTTGCTGCCGGATCGCTCGGCCCCACATTCCTATCCGCGCACGCATCAACGATCAAAAAACTCACTCCTCCATCAAAAGGAAAAATCCCCGTCGCATTTACGATTTCGGAAGGAGCGACCGTCATCGACTTCGCCGGACCGTGGGAAGTCTTTCAGGACGTGATGATCGAATCACGCGGCAGCAACCATGACGAGCAGATGCCGTTTCAGTTGTACACCGTGTCGGATACAACCGCGCCCGTCACCGGATCGGGCGGGCTCAAACTCGTCCCCGACTACACGTTCGAGACCGCGCCGCAACCAAAAGTCATCGTCGTTCCGGCACAGCGAGGTTCGCAGGCGCAACACGCGTGGCTCCGCAAGATGGTTGGATCGACGGACATCATCATGTCTGTTTGCACGGGCGCTTTTCAGCTCGGCAGGGCCGGTCTTCTGTCAGGCAAGTCAGCCACTACACATCACGACTTCTTCGAACAATTCGAGAAAGCGTTTCCCGACGTTAAGCTCAAACGCGGCCTGCGATTCGTCGAAGAGGAACAGTTCTCAACTGCGGGCGGTTTGTCATCCGGAATCGATCTTGCGCTGCGAGTTGTCGAAAGATATTTTGGACGAGAAGTGGCCCAGACTACCGCGACTTACATGGAATACCAGAGCAAGGGCTGGATTTTATGAAGAGCATGGGCCGCGGATTTTCGCGAATTTACACGGACGATAACCGATCCGCGTTCATTCGTGAAAATCCGTGGCTCGTCATCATCGCGCTGTGGGCGTTGCTCGGCGTGATCTATGCCGGCCCGATCTATCTCGAAACGCACGTCGAAAAGATGGGCCATTCGCCGTGGCGCATCTTTTCATGGGGCATACTCATGTGGCTCGCGTGGGCGCCACTCACGCCCGCCATCATCTGGCTCGCCCGCCATTACTCACTCATCGGCGAGACGTGGAGGTCGAGCCTTCTCGTTCACGTGCCGGCGTTCCTGTTGATCTCCATCGCTCACAGTGCGGCAGCCACGGCCATTACTATCAGCCTCAGGCCGTTCGACGATATGAGTTCCAGCCCCCAGGCGTTTTGGCCGCATTTCGTTTTGCGCATTCCGGGATCGTTTGGTTCTGACCTGCTTGTTTATGCGGGCGTGATCGGCCTTTGTTACGCGCTCGACTACTATCGCAAGTATCGCGAACGTGAATTCGCCGCCACGCGGCTTGAAGCGCAGCTCGCGCAAGCCCAGTTGGATTCGCTCCGGATGCAACTGCATCCACATTTTCTATTCAACACGCTGAACAGCATCGTAGGCCTCGTTCGCGACAACAAGAACAACGCCGCCGTCAGCATGCTCGTCGGTCTCGGCGATCTGCTGCGTCACACGCTCGAGCATTCAAGCAAGCAGCAGGTTGAATTGAGAGAAGAACTCAACTTCATTAAGCTCTATCTGAGTATTCAGGAAATGAGATTTTCCGATCGGCTCCAGATCGAGTTTGACATCGATCCGGTCACAACAAAGGCAATGGTCCCCAACCTCATCCTCCAGCCACTCACTGAAAACGCTCTGCGCCACGGGATTGCTCGCAGTGCTGATTCCGGCGTGGTTGGCATTACTTCCGCCGCTACAAATGGTCACCTGCGTTTGACTGTTTACGACAACGGCGCCGGCTTACCCGACGACTGGCAGTTGAACGGCAGCCGGGGAATCGGACTCGCAAACACCGTAGCGCGTCTCCAGCAACTCTATGACGACGATCACCAGTTTGACATTCGCAATCGTGACGGCGGAGGCGTTGAGGCAGTGATTGTGATGCCGCTGAGCACTTCTTCCTGATGTCTGCGAAGATCAAAACATTAATCATTGACGACGAGCCCCTCGCGCGACGAAACCTTCGTCTGCTGCTCGAAAAAGATCCGCAGATCGAGATTCTTGAGGAGTGTCGCAACGGCCGCGAGGCAGTGAAAGCCATAAACACGCTTTCGCCCGATCTGATCTTTCTCGACATTCAGATGCCCGAGATGGACGGCTTTGATGTACTCGCACGCGTAGGTCCGGAGCAGATCCAGGCGATCATCTTTGTCACCGCTTTCGATCAGTATGCGTTGAAGGCGTTTGACGTTCATGCGCTCGACTACTTACTAAAGCCATTCGACGATGACCGGTTTTTTCACGCGCTCGAACGTGCAAAATCACAGATCGAAGCACGTGAGATCGACAGGTTGAGTAAACGGCTGCTTGCGTTGCTCGAACAGCGTGAAGGCGAGCGTAACGCTTCGAAGCAAGATTACTTGACGAGACTGATGATCAAGATTTCAGGCCGGGTGGTGCTGTTGAAGGTCGAGGAAATAGACTTCATCGAAGCCGACGGCAACTACGCGAAACTGCACGTCGGCCGCAAGGCGCATCTGCTGCGCGAAAGGATGCACGACCTGGAAACACGGCTCGATCCGGCGAAGTTTGTTCGGATTCACCGGTCGGTGATCGTGAATCTCGACCGGATCAAGGAGATGCATCCACATTTCAACGGCGATTACGTGGTCGTGCTGGAAGATGGGAGGCAACTGAAGCTCAGCCGCTCACGGCGCGAGAATCTCGAAGATAGATTAAAAGCCATTTAGCCGCGGATTTCACGGATGAACGCGGATCTATCCGTGTTCATCCGCGAAAATTCGCGGCTAATATCTGTAGTTTACGGCTCTTTGTCCTCGCTTACGCGATATTTCTCTTTTTCTTTCTCACGCTGCAGGAACGGAATGCCTTTGTCCATCCACTCAGGTGCGGGCGCGCCTTTCAGAAAGTGATCGAAAAACTCCTGCATGCGGCGCGTGTAGTCTTTCTGGTTGATGCGCCTGCGCAGCCCGTGTTTCTCACCGTTGTAGTTGAACATGTAGGCCTGTTTGCCAAGCCGTCTTAGCGCGAGGAAGTACTCGATTCCCTGGTACCACGGCACCGCATCGTCTTCGTCGTTATGAAGCATCAGCAGCGGCGTCTCCACTCGATCCGCGCGGAAGATCGGCGAGTTTTCGAGATAGCGCAACGGGTAATCCCACAAGCTGCCCCCGATTCGCGACTGCGAACGCTCGTACTGAAACTGCCGCGGTAAACCCGTGCCCCAGCGAATGCCGCTGTACGCGCTCGTCATGTTTGCGACGAGCGCACCCGGCGCTGCCGCTTTGAAACGATTGGTTTGCGTCACCATGTAAGCGATCTGGTAACCGCCCCAACTGTGTCCCTGGATCCCGATCGCGTTCTCGTTGACGAACCCCTTATCGACGACCGATTGAATTCCGGGCAGCACGGATTTCATAGCGCTGTGTCCCGGATAGCCGATCGTGTAAACGATGTCGGGCATGTAAACGAGATAGCCGTTGCTCACGTAGTAGGTGGGATTGATCGAAGTGCCCGGGCCGGGATTGCGGAACGTGTGCAAACCCTGCGACAACCGTTCGTAGATGTAAACGATCATCGGATACTTCTTCTTCGGATCGAAGTTGTCAGGTTTCAGCAACAGGCCCTTCAACGGCACGCCATCGACGTTCTTGAAACTGATCAACTCGCCCGTGCCCCACGTGAACGACGCGCGCTGCGCATCGCCGTTACTAACACGCTTCAACTCACGGAAAGAACTATTCGTTACCCAGACATCCGGGAACTGATCGAAACGCGACGCGGTGAGAATCATCACGTCGGCATCTTTTGCTTTCGTCGGATTGTTGAAATCCTTCGCGGCCATCAACAGCTTCTGCGGTGCTGCTTCGCTGTTCACTTTATCGCGATAGAAACCGGAGTCGCGCGTTTCCTGGTTTTCGGCTTGCAGCAACATCGGCTTGTCAGGATCGATCCAGCGCTCGCGTGGATCGAGCCGCACGTACCGAAGCTGCGTCATCTCTTTCCTGCCTGCGCCGTCCGTCAGGTTTTTGGCGCCGCTGCCGTCCGGCGCGATGCGCCAGATGTCGTAACGGTCGTAGATCAGAACGTCGTTATCGTCTTTGGTCCAACCGGCGATGCCGTACGAATTGGGTGTTGACGGTGTGTCGTTGTCTTCGTTGTGGAAACGCACAGAGAGATCTTTGGTGAGGTTTGTGACTGTTCCGTTTGCAACTGAGTATGAGTACCAATCCTTCCCGTCGAAGTAGACCGCATATTTTGCGTTCGGCGATAAAGAAATGTTGCCGCGCTGTTTAGTGAGCACTGGTTTGCGTGAGCCGTCGGACGTGTCGATCAGGTAGTAGTCAGTAAAGCCCGGATCGTAATCATTTGTGACGCGATACTTGCGGTTGTCGGAACCGATCGCATACGTGCCGTTGTTAGACGGCGAGATATTTTCCATCGTCTCGTCGCCGAGCTGCACAAACTTCTTTGCCTCGAAGTGGTAAACCGCGCGATACGATCGATTGCGGTCCTGTTCGGCGCGCACTCTTTGAATCGTCTGCACGTAATCGTCTTTCCAGTGCCACAGATCGACGAGCACTTTCTCGTCGGCAGAAAGCTCTTCATCAGGATTTCTTTCCGGCTCGGGTGGCGGGGCTGTTCCCAGGAAAAGACGGCTGCCGTCGAGCGAAAAACTCAGGTTCCCGCGCTCGCTCACAACCATTTCTTTACGGAAACCCGGCGACTCGATCGAAACGATCTCTGTGGCTTGGGGATCTTTGCGGTTCCAGTGGTAGACGCGAAACTTCGGTTGCTTTGCGGCAGCGTCTTCCTTGTCGCTGGTAAAGGCAAGTTGAGTGTTTTCTTCGTCCCACGTCAGCCGCTGGTATTTTCCTTTGCCGCTCAGCAACGCGACAGGTGGACCATCTGTCTCAGTCGCCAGGGCATAGACGCCATTAGCCTCTTCCTTTTGCGATGACCTTGTAAAGACGAGTGTCTTTGCGTCTTTGCTGATTGTGAAATCGAGTGCGTCGCTGAACTTTCGATCAGTGCCGGTGGTGGTGTTGCGCAGGACGAGCTCGGTCCCGTATTCCTTCCTTCTTCCACGACCCGCAGGCGTCCGGCCTTGCCCCGACGTGCTCGGTTCTGTGCGAGCGGGTGCTGCGGCGGTGGGTTCTGTTGTACCAGGCGTCGCCGGTGGTGACGTCGGTTCCGTGGGCGCCGGTTCCGCTGTTTTTGGTTCCTCTGGTTTCTGTTCTCCGGATTTCGGTTCTGCAGGCTTTCGTTCCGGCAACTTCGCTTCATGCAAGTATGCGAAAAATCCAGAGCCGTCTTCAGGCACGCGAAAAGTCTTTACTCTCTCAACACGCGTGACGGTGCCGGTCGAGAGGTCCATGATCCCGAGACCATTCTTCGGCATCTCTTCAGGCCGCTTCTTATCCTTCTTCGCCTTGGTTAGCTCTGCCTTGGTGGGCTCTGTGCCGAAGAGTACAAACCGACTGTCTGCCGTAAACACAGGGCGCAACAAACGCGCCTGCTCTGCCTGAAACTCGGCGACGTTTGTGCCCGGATCGTCAGGCGGAGGCACGGGCGGACGATAGCCTCTGGGCGCGCGCCAGTCGATTCCCGTGGCGATGTTGCGGACCACGATCTCGCCGTCGCCATCCTGCGGTACGAAAGCGTACGCAATAAACTTTCCGTCCCGCGAGATCTGCGAAGCCGTGATAGAACGCCAGGTATCGTAATCGTTATGCGTGATCGGCCGTTTCGTCGGCGCAGGTTGCGGGGCCTGACCCTGGACCACGCCAACCGGAATCGACGCCAGTAAAGCAATCGTGCAGAGCAGCGCTGCACTCCGCTGGAGTTTTCGGAAGCTTTTCATGGGGAGCACCTCAAAAGGAATTGGGGCCACAAAATAGCATAAAAAACACGGATGACACAGAACAAATCTGCGTCATCCGCGTTAATTCGTGGCTCGATTCAGCTTAGAAGAACAGTGAATACAGGAGCCGGTTCGGTGAGCCGGTGCCTGGATTCGTCACAACGTTGGTCGTCGCACCGTTGACGATCGCGTTGCGGATAGTTGTCGACGAAGCCGACGGATTGGCCTGTTTGTAGAGGGCTGCAACACCGGCAACGTGCGGTGAAGCCATCGAGGTGCCGCTCAACGTGGCTGTCGCCGTGTTTGATGTACTGTATGCGGAAAGAATTCCGGAACCCGGTGCGAAGAGATCGAGACAGGTGCCGAAGTTGGAGAACGATGAGCGTGCATCAGTTGTGGTAGTTGAGCCCACCGTGATTGCATTAGCCGCACGAGCTGGCGACGAGTTGCAAGCATTGGCATTGCTGTTACCAGCCGCCACGGCGATCGTAACGTTCGCGTTGTGGAGGTTATTCACAGCTGTGTCTGTCGCGCTCGAGGCTCCACCGCCGAGACTCATGTTCGCAACTGCCGGAGCGACGTGATTCAGACGTACCCAATCAACGCCCGCAATCACGCCCGAGTTCGTGCCTGAGCCGGAGCAGTTAAGCACTCTCACACCACGCAGCAACACATTCTTCGCTACGCCGAATGTCGATCCGCCGATCGTGCCGGCGACGTGTGTGCCGTGACCGTTGCAATCCTGTCCATTGCCACCGAACGCGTCGAAGCTAGCTTGGGCGCGGGTGCCAAACTGAGTGTGAGTTGTCCTGATGCCGGTGTCGATCACGTATGCGCGAACGTTGGCGCCGGTCCAGTTGAACGTGTAAATGGCATTCAATGGACGTGAGCGCTGGTCGATGCGATCGAGGCCCCACGGTGGATTGCTCTGAGTTGCATCAAGGGTGACTATGCCGTCCTCTTCAACATACTTGACTCTGAAATCCTGGCTCAGGCGTTCAGCGTCTTCTTCCGTCATCTCAATTGCAAAGCCGTTAAGAGCATATTGATAGACGAATTTGAGTTGACCGCGGTGTGTGCTCGCAAGCTCGGAAGCGATAAAGGGGGCAATGGAACCCATACCTCTCCCGCCCACGACATCTTCGTCAAGCACCACGATGTAATTGTTTTCAACCCGATTAGCGGTTCGGCGGAACTTGGCCATTTCGGTGCCAATTCCTTTTTTGCCCTGGCTGCTGACGGGCGAAGAAACGAAAGCAGTCACGACAAGGCCGACAAAAAGCGTTAACAGGCAAACTTTTCTCATACTTTTCTCCTCCAGACTGTAAGTGGGTTAGTGGGGGTGTGAAGCCGCCCGCAACGGCCAGACAGAAGCGGGTAAACAACATCTACGGATTTCATAAGTTCGAAACGCATACAAAAGCAAAGCGTGGGAGGATACGTATGACCTTAGGGATGACTTACTCTGGCGATGCCGGGGAATGCACTACCAGAATGGATTAAGAGAAAAATTTCCTGCTTGTTGTTGCGAGTGCCTGGGACGGGAGGGCGGCAGTATAGCACCAATTTTATGGAGCGCAAGTCAGGATTTTGCACGGGCGCCTCGGAGGAGGTTCGACACTTAAACGAGGACGCCTCCTTGGAGTGCGGCGACTTGTCGCCGCTTTGGTCCCGCTTCGGCATGCACGCTCAGCGTGGGACCAAAGCGCCGACAAGTCGGCGCACTCCAAGGAGGTGCGTGAAAACAGGAGGTTCGCGAAAACATTGACTCATGGGGGCGGGCCGAATATATTTTCCCGCGCCTACACCATTCCTGAAGGCTCACCGTTGCGCGAAGAAAGGAGACCACCTCCTTGCCCGGAAAAGACGATCCCCGAAAACCGTCCTTCATCCTTCTCAGCGACTTTGAAGAGCTCCAGAAACCTAATCGCTTTGTGCCGAGAACTCTCACAGAGGTCTCATACGAAGATCCAAATCACGCAGCACAAGTCGAATTGCTCGCCCACGTCAGGGAGCAACTGCGCAAACTCGCATCGGGACAAAATTGGTTTGGCTGCTCGTGTATCGCCGTCAAAAACGGTGACGGCATGTCGTGGGATTCTGAAGCTGTCAGGCAGATGGTGGCCCGGGAGTTCTTTCACATCAAACGATGGCCACTAACCAACGCAGTCACGACAGGATCTCTTCCGCTTATTTCTCAGTTTGTGCAGTTGAACACGTTTCTTCGACTGGCGATCGCTCACAATCTTACCGAGTCGTACTTTTCGTTTTTCAGCCTTCGATCGTGGGTCTTGCCTGGAATCTTCGTGTTCTCGATCCTGATCAGTTTCGCCATAGAACTTCTCGTCTCGTTGAGAGACGTGCAACTGAGCGGCGCCACAGTCGCAGGCGTATTTACGGATCCCAAGTTCTACATGGTGAATGCTGCGCTGCTGGCGTTAGGTATCGCTTCGCAGGCGCTCGCAACCTTCATGTCGACGCGTACGAAATCGAGTTCGTTGGAAAAGCTCGACACGCGATTGAGGAATATCGATCCCGGAAACCGATCGTACGACGATTTTGTCGACGCCCTGGCGAAAAAACTTCAAACAGTGGAGTTTCCACGCATCGTTATCGTTGACGACTGGGAACAACTCGATGCGACGACACGGCGCGTGATTACTCGCTACTTTGGGGCCCATGCAGCCGATCGAACCGGCGCAGAGTACTGGATCATTTTCGAACCTGACAACGAGGGCGAGCGATTCAGCAATCTGGTCCTGAATAACTCCGGCCCTGGTTACAAAAGGACGAAACTCTTCCGGCAGTTGCTGCTGACACCCCAGGAGAAGCTGGACCTCGTGAGGGTGCTCGGTAAGCCCGCAGACGCGGCGGAGTACGACGTTGTCAGTCGAATCTGCAACGCAGAAGATCCGAAGAGCGGTGAAGTAGTCGACGAGTTCAAGAAGTACCGGCGCGATCATCCGAAGAAAGAGAACGGTTACGATGATCTCGATTTTCTCTTTCTCTTATCACTTACCGTCGACAACATTCCACTGCCCGAGAATTTTCTGTTAAACGGTCTTTCCGAAAAAGAAGGGCCGCGGCCGGGCGTGCTGCGTCTTTACCTTCGCCGGACTAATTTACAGAAGGAAGAATTCCGCAACCTGTTCTCAGGAATACACCAGAACTTTCGCGACGTTTTGATCGTCGATGCTGAACGCACGAAGATTAAAACGATTCGCGAGAAAACTGACGTCCTCATCAAGATCGCCGACGAGCTGGGGCTCGACACAGGCCTGGGCCACCTGTTCTGGGCGTTGTTCTGGCATCACAAGCAACCGGATCCGGTAGAGGCAGTTTGGCTTCGCAAACTTACCCGGCACATTCTCAACGCTGAGACAACGAGCATCACGAACCCCGCTACTTATGTTGAAGTAAGGATGGCCCTCTTTGAGTCGGCTTTGTTCTGCGTCGATAAATGTTTGAAGGCGTGCCTGTTTAGCGGCGTCACGGCAGTTATTTCAAAGGCCTCTCTTTTACTCAGCGAGACTGACTTGCCTCAGGACGGTTCGTATGAGAAAGGGCGCGCACGATTGCTTCAACGTTGCTGGGCCGCATACACGATTCTCGGCGATGAAGAAATTCTGAGAGTGATCGTCGATCTTTATGAAACGCCGGGAAGAGGAGTGAACTATCACCGCGAATCGTCTCTGCTGGAGAAGATGTTCTTTGAGTCGATGGGACTCTCGCCCGAGAAGCGGCGGCGTATCAATGCCGAGCTGCTGGAAAGAATCTACGGCCGCACGGAGGAAGACAAGCCAATCTCTGACTACGTTCGCGCACGTTCTTCGTGGCTCGCACTGGCCGCCGGCCGTTTAGTCAACACCGATGTTTGTAGATTTATCTCTGCACTGCGCGAGGCCGACGTCGCGTTACCTCAGATCGCCGCGTCTTCGACGGATCGCATCCAGGCATGGCTGAAACAAAAACAGATCGAAGCCGAAAAGAAGGCTGCTCCCGCGAAGAAGCGCCCCGCTGCAAAGAAGCGCGCTGCCGCTTCTGCGAAAGACGATGCGACGAAACCGGTGGAAGATATCAACCTCATGGATTTGATGTCGCTGTCGCTTTCGCTGTGGTGCCTGGCACTTCGTTTCAATCCGCTGTTTCTTGAAAAGCGGATCTACGCCACCAACCGCTCGGTCGACGATCCATGGGATGCGATCGAAGCTCTCATCAAGTCGCAACTCTCGATCGACGACTTCTCGCAACTCATCGCAGCGGCAGAAAACGCAGCTCTTCTCGCGAGTGAAGTAAGGCGACCAGGCGGCGAGCAGAGCAGCGAGTATGCTGCCGGATCAGACTACCTGATGAGTGGTCTTGCGAAAGAACTCTGCGCCGTGTCGCTGGCCTCGGTTTTAACTGCCGAACGTTATGCGACGATCTCAGGAATTGAACTCACTGAGAAACACCTGCGCGATCTCAACCACGTCATTCAGTTGAACGCCAGCACGCTCCAGTATGAGTTGCCGCCCGTTAACTCAATTGACGACCTGCGTGCCGAAGCTCTCGTAACCAGGGTCGATTCGCTGATGAAGCTATGCGGAATTATCTGGAGACACTTTGGTACAGAACGGCTCTCAGACTTCATGAGCATCCGCCGGGTGGTTTTCAGCGCGCTTTGCTTGCCGGAGGCGCGAGTGAAACTTCCGACGCACAACCTGCTGCTTCAGTCCGTTGGACCAGTGATGAACCGCAACGATTTCGCCGGAGTTATGGCCAACCTCGCGATTTCCGATGCGGCAGCCACGACGTCGGGCGCGCTTGCAGCCAATTACGCGATTCACGCAGCGGATTCCGCACTCAACGGTGCGTTCGGCAAACCGATTCAGGATCAGTTGGTGCTTAACGCGATCACGTCGGCACACACCCATAATTACTCGGTCGATCCGTTTGTCAAGCACTTGCTTGCTGCTGCTCCGGGTCAGAAGAGTCTGCTCGAGAGACTGCTGCTATCGCTGCATACGCAGGATGTTCCGGGCGCCGTGCTGCAGTGGCTCAACACCGCCAACAGTTTGAATAATTCGAACGACGCTGAACGCGTGCTGAACGTTCTCAGAGATTTTGCCCCGTCGATTTCTGATGAAGAAATGCGGATAGAAGTCGAGTCGCAACTTGAGCTCTTTTCGTTGCGGCAAACACTGAAGAAAGGGCAGCCGGTCAACGCGGTCGAACTGCTTGCGAACTGGGGGCCGAGAAAGCATCTCTGGGTTTACGCGTCGGTCCTTCGTTTGTTGCTCGAAAACAACTACAGCGAGGAGCAGATAAAGCAGGAGAGTCTCGCGATTCTTGACCGCGTTCCGGAAGACGATCGTTACAACAGTTACTTGCTTCTGAGTGTTTCGCTCGCAGGAAAACTCCAGCAGGCGGGTAGCACGAATGGTGATTTAACGGTTCCGATGTCGTACCTCGTGCGGAGTCATCCAAAATGGGAGCGCGACTTGTCGCCGTCGATGAACGTCAGGGTCTACAAGACGCTTTACAGGTGGGATCCTGACAATCGTGATGCTTACGAGACTGAGATCAAAAAGTGGTCCGTTATCGACCTGGAAGAGGACCACCTCAGGCATTTGCCGAGATTGATCAACCTGGGCAATTTCTTCCTGATCTTCCGTTACTACTTTGACACGCTGTCGTTCTGGGGGCTTCAGACGGACGTGAGCTTTCCCGAGCTCTCGGCAATGTTATCGATTGCTCCTGAGGAGAAACGCTCGCGAGCGATGGCGTGGAAAAATAACGGCGGTAGTGTTCCACAGCCCCTCGTCCAGATCGATTTTCGTCGTGTGGTGAACGCAGAGTTTCTCGCGAAGGGAAGTTTGGTGTTTGACTCGCCTTGCGGTGACGATCCGGAGTTTCAGGAACATCGAGCCGCGTTCGATCAGGCAGCCAGATCGGGCATGGACCAGCTCTTCAGCACGATTATCAACCTGCCTCGTCTTCCGTCTGCGATACGTGAGTTGTTGCAGGACTATTCGAGGATGCTTTCGAGCAACACGCTGCCCGGCGATTGACGCGAGCGTCCCGGTTCGTATAGTGATGCACTTTCGAATTACGCTCCTCCTTGGAGTGCGGCGACTCGTCGCCGCTTTGGTCCCACGTTGAGCACCTCTGCCTTTGGACCAAAGCGCCGACAAGTCGGCGCACTCCAAGGAGGTGCTTCATTCCAACATTTATGAATAAACAATTCGTTTTCCAATTTCTAGCTGCGGCTGCGCTTGTGCTTGTCATAGCACTCTTTTCACCTGCGCGCGTTCACTCGCAGTCAACCGAAGCCACCGCAGCGCTTACAAGCTGGATCGCGCTCGACGCACCACCAGGTTCCGAACACCGCGCAACCGACGTGATCATGAAAGTCATGCCGGGTTGGAAACGCGATGCGCTCGGCAACCTCTCGCTGAGCAAAGGCAGCGGCAGCCCGCGGCGCGTCGTCGCCTGTGCCCTCGATCGTCCCGGCTTTGCCGTCACTGAAATCACTGACGACGGTTACCTGCGCGTGCGTGAAGCCGGCGCCGGCCGTCTACATCCGCTCTGGATCCAGTTTCACGAAGGCCAGCGAATAAACGTCCTCACGCGCACGGGCAGTGTTCCCGCCGTAGCCATCGTCAAGAGCACACACCTGCAACGCGGGCGCGCCGCGAATGCGCCGCTAACGACGCTCGAAGATCTGTGGCTCGACGTTGGCGCAACCTCGAAAGCAGATGTGCAGCGGCTCGGAATCGAGATACTCGATCCCGTCGTGCGCGACTCGGTCGCCTGGTCCTACACGAATTTTGTTTCCGGGCCACTGGCCAGTGTGCGCGCCGGATGTGCAGCAGTCGCGAGTGCGGCGCAGGGACAAGTCACGAGAGGCGAGACGATCTTTCTGCTGACAACGCTGCGCAGCTTTGGTCATGACGGATTTGAAGCGGCGTTGAAGACAGTTGGCCGGATCGACGAAGTGACACTCGTCGATCATCCTGGAGAATCCGCAGTAAGTCCCGGCGGCCTGGTCCAACGCAAAGCAGAAAAGCCGCCGTATCTCCCCGAATCCACCGGCCTGACTTCACTGACAATCCTTGCGCCGGCGGTGAACTATCCGGGAACGCTTGTTGAAAGTCTTCATCTTCTCAACGCGCAGAAGTTGCTCGCAGCGGTCGAGAAGGCAGCCGGCGTTGAAGGTGCGAAGTGGGTGAGGTTACCTGGCAACGAGGCCCAATCGACTCGTCAGGATACCCATTCGGCGATGGCCAGTCTATTGAAATTTTTAGCTGATATTCCGTCGGTCTCAGGACACGAGCGCCCGATCCGTGAAGCGGTGCAGGCTGCGTTGCCACCGTGGGCTCGTCAACTCTCGCGCGTAGACAGTGAAGGGAATCTCATCGTTGAAGCTGGACCAGATCGCGATCCGGTGATGTTCATTGCTCACCTCGACGAAGTTGGTTTCGAGGTGAGCAACATCGGCACGGATGGAACAATTTCGTTACGCACGCGTGGCGGGCTTTTCCCCTCCTTGTGGGAAGGGCAACCGGCATTGCTTCATCTCGATCATGGTGATCCAGTGCGTGGCGTTTTTGTTCCGCGAGATACAGCCAACGGCAAGCAGCCCGACGCGCTGACCGCGTGGTTTGGTGTTGACGCGGCCGGTTTGAAGCAACTCGGCGTCACGACCGGCCGGTCTGTAACCGCTTACAAACGTGCGACTCGTTTGGGCAGCACGCGATTCACGGCGCGTGGACTCGACGATCGAGCCGGCTCGACTGCGTTGCTGCTGGCGGCGCGAAGGATCGATCCTGCAACTCTCAAACGCAAAGTTATTTTCGCGTGGTCCGTCCGCGAGGAGACTGGTCTTGAAGGAGCGATCGCGCTCTCGAAGCATTATGGTTCGTCCGTGAAGCGTGTTTACAGTGTCGACACGTTTGTTTCGTCTGACTCGCCCGTCGAGACGACGCGTTTTGCGCACGCGCCACTCGGTCGTGGCGCAGTGATCCGCGGTCTCGACAACGCGTCAGTGACGCCGCCCGCTGAACTGGATCGCCTCCTGAACATCGCGCGAACACAGCAGATTCCTTTACAGGTTGGCGCGACGAACGGCGGCACTGACGGCTCGGACTTCGTGCGTTATGGCGTAATTCACGCGGGTTTATCATGGCCCGGGCGATACAGCCACTCACCAGTCGAGGTCCTCGATCTGCGAGATCTTCAGGCCCTCGAACGGCTTGTTTACTCAATCGCGATCGCACCTTAAATCCGAAATCCGCGTGAGAATCATCCGCGTCATCTGTGTACTGCTTTTCCTGTCGTTGCACGTCCACGCGCAACAGGATCTCGCGCGCTACGTCGATCCGTTGATCGGCACTGCCGGGCACGGTCACACGTTTCCCGGTGCGATCGTTCCGTACGGCATGGTCCAGCTCAGCCCTGACACGCGTCTCACCGGCTGGGACGGTTGCTCCGGCTATCACTACTCCGATTCGATCATTTACGGGTTTAGCCACACGCATCTTAGCGGCACCGGCATCTCGGATTACGGCGACATCCTGCTAATGCCAACTGTCGGTGAGGTGTTCTTCAACTCGCTAAAAGATGGCCGAACCGACAAAGGCTACGCATCTCGTTTCCAGCATCGCAACGAGACCGCGCGCGCCGGTTTCTACTCGGTTAAGCTCGACGACGAAAACATTCTCGTCGAACTCACCGCCACGACGCGGGTGGGGATGCATCGCTACACTTTTCCCACGAGCGATCAAGCCAACATCATCATCGACCTCACGCATCGCGACAAAGTTATCGATTCGGGTCTTCGCATCACCGGCGACAGGACGATTGTTGGTTGGCGACGATCCGAAGCGTGGGCGAAAGATCAGATCGTCTATTTCGCGCTCGAGTTTTCACAGCCGTTTGCAGCTTACGGCGTTTCTTTCGAAGACAAGGTTTTTGAGGGAATGCGTGAAGCACGTGGCCGCAGTGTGAAGTCTTA
>DASUPZ010000360.1:0-7298 GCA_036280855.1 Pyrinomonadaceae bacterium
TGCGACTGCGGCGATGGTCAGTGCAATCCAGCCGTCGTGGATCATCGCGATTTCGGTCGGGATTGGAAGCGCCAGGTTCGTGAGGTTTGACCGGAAGGCCATCGTGGCCCCGGTGACGGTCCAGCCTGTTATCAGCACGTCGAGTGCGCGGCCTGTTGCTACTAATTTTCTTTTGTGTGCGTCGAACCCGACATCGTTCCACATCCGGCGGTTGAGTGGCTTCAGGTTTTCGTCAACAATTTCTGCGTCGGAAAAGACCAGACCGGCGTCGGGGTATGTGTGAAACGCTTCGTCCATCATTTGCAGCTTGTCGTGACGCCAGACGTCGTCTTGATCGCTGAGTACGATCACGTCGCCTGTACACATGCCGATTGCTTGTTCGAAATTCTTAATGGTACCGAGGTTTTTGTTATTGAGGTGGATTTTGGCCACGGATGACGCGGATGCAAACTGATTCAGTAGCGCTTGGGTTTGGTCCGTGGAACCATCGTCGCAGATCACTATCTCGTCCGCGGGACGCGATTGGGCGAGGATACTTTCCAACTGCGCCGGGAGAAATTCGGCGCCGTTGTAAGTACACATTGCGACTGAGAGCTTCACAGAAGGCATTTTACAGAATTCATCTTGTAAATCATGTCAATCCTGTAATCCTGTCTAATAGACCTCACGCATGCGCACTTTCCGCTTCGCGCTAATGCTGAAACGTGGCTCCGGCGCCCTCTCACTTAAAATCATTCCCGCTACATATTCACCAACCGCAGGCCCATGCTTGAACCCATGCCCCGATCCACCACCCACGATCCAGACATTCTCCAATCCATCATGCCTATCAATCACAAAGTCGCCGTTCGACGTGTTTTCATACTGACAAACACGCGTCTCAGTGACCGGCGCATCAGCAAGCAGCGGAACGCGTTGCGCCAGATACCCCCTGACTGCCGCCAGTCCTGCAACTGAAACAACGCGCTCGCCCGTGTCAGGATCAAACTCAGGCCCATGCGCATCAATCGCAATCTTGAATCCACGCCCATCAACATCCGGAATTCCATAAACCAGATCATTGAAATCGATCCACGCCGGAAGCGCCCCGAACTTGAACGCATCATCACCGGGTGGCACACCGAAGAAGTAAACCTCCTGTCTGGTGACGTGAATCAACTCGCCCAGCAATTCAGGAAACAACTTCGGCAACCATGGACCACATGCAAATACATAACTATCGGCGACGATTTCCTCTCCGGATGTCGTCCGGATCGTTGCGAGTTTCCCTCGACTGATGCGAGGCGGCAGAATCGCTTCGTCAAAGTACTCCACACCGATCTTTCGCGCTTCCGCGGCCACAGCCTGCACCGCGCGTCGCGCCATCAACACACCAGAGTCAGGCTCGACTATCCCCCAAGCGCCCGGTCCAAACACGAGTTGCGAAAACCTCGCACACAACGCATCGTGGTCCAGTTTCTCAAACCTTGCACCGAGAGCGTCGAGAAGTTTCAGTACAGCTTCACAGTACGGATCGTGCTCGCGTGCCAGCCACAACACGCCAGTCTTTTGAAACAGCTCAGGGCGTCCGATGCTGTCAAACAATCGTTGCCAGAGTTCGAGCGAACGGAGCGATGAACGCGAGTAGAGCTCGTCTGGTCCATAGCCCAGGCGGATCACACGCGACTCGCCGCCCGAACTCGCGCGGCTGTTTCCTGGTCCATACGCGTCGATCAGGGCAACGGAAGCACCCTGAAGACGAAGTGTATACGCGGTCCATGAGCCAAATACGCCTGCGCCCACCACCGCAATGTCATAATTCATGCGCGCAATTGTAACTTACCCACAATAATTCATGTTCATGATTGGGCCGTTGGCCCTTGCAGCGAATGACTTTGCTTGCGAGAATCATCAACATTCTAAAACGGAGGAAAAAACTTTTCATGCGGATGCGTATTGCGATCACGATTATCTCAACGTTGCTGTTGTTTACTGCTTGCTCGGATCCCGCCGCCGATCAAACGCGCGCGGTGACGGGTGAAGCGGCAAAGGTGTCGCCCACACAGACCGTCGCGGGACAGAAGTATCAGATCACGCCACAAAATTCGAAGATTGAGTGGGTAGGCTCGAAAGTGACTGGCAGTCACAACGGAGGTTTTCAACAGTTTACGGGCGAGGTCGATTACGCCGGCGATCCGCAACGAAGCCGCGTGAACATCACGATTCAGACTGATTCGCTCACTTCGGACGACGAGGGTTTGACGAAACACTTAAAGACAGCCGACTTCTTTGACACCGCGAAGTTTCCAACCGCAACGTTTGTCTCGACAGAGATCAAACCCGGCGGGCAGGGAGGCGCGACTCACACCGTTACGGGCAATCTGACGTTGCACGGCGTGACGAAGGCAGTCACGTTTCCCGCAACGATTGCGGTCACGCCCGACACAGCCACAGTCGACAGCACTTTTTCGATCAACCGGAAAGACTTTGGCATCAGTTACGCAGGTGCGACTAACAATTTGATCCGCGACGATGTCGTGCTCAAACTAACGATCCGCGCCACTAAAGCTTAATAGCGCACCTCCTTGGAGTGCGGCGACTTGTCGCCGCTTTGGTCCCGCCTCGGCCTGCATTCCGCATTGGGACCAAAGCGCCGACAAGTCGGCGCACTCCAAGGAGGTTCTTTTAGCAGAACACGGGCGAAATGCTCTCGATTCGTTGCCGCGCTCTTGGCGTCAGCGACTCCAGTGTTTCCAGCACTCGCTCGTGGGTCATGCCCGTGCCGAGATACGTCCAGCGATTCGCACGCAGTTGCACGTAGCGAAACTCGTCTTTCTCTCTCTCTCTCCGTCAACGTGCGGTCACTCGCACGTTCGAAGCTGCTGAGATCGAATTCCACTTGCTGCTTCAGCGCCTGGTCGATAAAGCCGCCGATGTCGATGTACTCTTCAACTCCACGCATCCGTTCTTCTTCGCTGCGGCCGGTCGCAAGCGATTCGACCATCAAAGTGTCGAGCTTTGCGTGTTGCACCTCTTCGATCCAGTGGTGCTTGAGCAGGCTCTTGAACTGCGGATCGAGGTCCTGATCATCTTTGATGCTGTCGATGTAGTGGCGCTGGACCATCCATTCGATGTGCAGCGTCGTAATCGTTTCCTTACATAGACGTACGCGTAAAAGCGATTTGTGAAGGAGCAGGTTCCGTGTAATCTTTTGCCGATGATTGAAGACTTGTCTGTTTATCACCATCCGTTGACCGATTTGTTTGATGGCGCACCGTATCAGCTATCTGCAGATCAGATCAGCTTTTATCAGCGGAACGGATACCTCACCGGAATCCCGATGCTATCCGCGGCCCAGTTGGAGGTTTTGCGTGGGGAATTGCTCGAACTCACCGATCCTGCGCACCCCGGTCATCACTTGTTCTACGAGTTCAACGCAAACGAATCCGCGGATCCCGATCGTATACTCTTTCACGCGCTCGGCGCGTGGCGCATCAAGCCGGGATTGCACGATTTGTTGTGGAACCCGGTGTTTGTATCCGTTGCCACACAGTTGCTGGGTGGGCCAGTGCGTTTCTGGCACGATCAGATCTTCTACAAACCGGCGCATCATGGCGGCGTAGTCATCTGGCACCAGGATTATTCTTATTGGACTAGGACCACTCCGGTGGCCCACATCACGTGTTGGATTGGACTGGACGATTCGACGCGTGAGAACGGGTGTTTGCATTACGTTCCGGGCAGTCATCACTGGCCGTTACTGCCGCGTGCGAGTTTTGCAAACCACATGGAGGCGATACTCGAGTTCCTGACACCAGCTCAGCGCGCGGACTTCAAGCCAGTGCCGATCGAATTGAAGGCGGGTGAGTGCTCGTTTCATCATCCGATGATGGTTCATGGTTCGTATGCAAACGCGACCCCACGCCCGCGCCGTGCAGTGGTGCTCAACGCGTTTCGCGACGGCGTCACCTCCGCCTCCGACGCGCCCCTGCTCGAAGGCGTCCCACCAATTCCAACTGGCCAACAACTCACCGGCCAATTTTTTCCACTGGTTTCTTCGTAGACATCAACCGCAAACGCACGAAGGGCATCACATTTTTGTGTCTTCGTGGTTTGTGCTTCCAATTTTCTTGACACTCGCTTGGTGAGGAATATATCGTGCCGCCTCTCTTATGCACGGTGGTACCCCCTCAATTCACGGTCGCTGGCGCACGGCGGATCCGACTCTCGACCCCGCAACCGCGCCAACACCTACGCAAACACCCGGCGACTCATTCGCTCCCGGCGATAACATCGGCGTTTACGCCGTTCACATGGCGCTGCTGCACACCGGTCGGGTGCTGATGTTCTCCGGCGGCTGGGAAACTTCGGAACTTCTGCACCGATCGTGGAGTTGGGATCCTACGCAGCCCATCAACACTGCCGTTGGCCGCTGGTTCATGCCTGAGTTTGACGAGTCGACCCCACCGCACACCGGTGTGCCGACGACCACCGACGATCCCGACATCGATCTCTTCTGTTGTCACACCGTATTTCTTCCCGACGGGCGGTTGCTCGCAGTTGGTGGCGATGGCGCAAGCAGTCACGACAATGTTTCGCTTCACGTCTACGATCCGGTCGCTGAGCGTTGGTCCAAGACCGCAGGCCGCCCCGCGCCCGCTTTGCCGGGCGTCACGTACCCGGCCGGAATGGTCGCTGGTCGCTGGTATCCAACCGCCGTCGTGCTCGCCGATGGGTCCGTCGCAGTGTTCTCCGGCGACTCGCCTGGTCCGATCGTCGTAGATGCAGAGATTCTTCGCCCGCCTAAGTACCTGCCGGTTGTAATCACCGGCGGGCGCAGGGTTACGGGTGGAAGCGAGCGCGCATTGTTCATGTATCCCGGCATGCATCTCGTGCGCGGTGGTCGCGTTTTTTATATCCCGACCGCGTTTCGCTACAGCGGCACCGAGATGGACATCATGCAACGGATCGGACCAACCGCATCCTTTCGCATGATTGGTCCAACTGAGGGTGTATGGCAGGACTACTTCAACCCCGCAGATCCTACGCAGCCAATCCTGCCCGCGAGCCGTTATCGAGAAGAAGGAACTTCGGTGTTGCTGTCACCGGCGCAAGCTGGACGTATCATGCTGATCGGCGGCGGCTGGTGGGATGGTTCCGCACAACACGGCGATCATCGTAGCTGCGAGATTCTCGACACGCAGGCGGCCACACCGGCGTGGTCCAATGCCGGCCTGATGCACCACCCGCGCGTAAACGTCAATGCCATCCTGCTTCCCGACGGCAAAGTGCTGATCATCGGCGGGCAGGACCAGTATAAGTGGAACCCGCATACGTGGGACTCAACCGCCCAGGAACACGCGCAGGAAGAAGCTGAGATCTACGATCCTACTGTTCCTTTCGATCCTGCGAATCCGTCCGCTGCGTTCACCCCCGTGGCGTCGATGCACGCGCCGCGAACATACCACTCGACGGCAGTACTGCTTCCGGATGGAAGTGTGCTCGTAGCCGGCGGTTCAGATCCACATGAAGGTTCTCTGACGCCGCCGCGCCCAACTGATGAGAAGCACATGGAGATCTATGAGCCTCCATACTTCCATCAGGGACAACGACCCGTCATCGATGCGATTACAAACACGGGTGGACCCGCGGATCAGATTCACTACGGCGGCGAGTTTACTATCGAGTATCAGGTCGAAGCGGGGGAAACGATCGCCTCCGTCGCGTTGATGCGTCCGTGCGCGAGTACACACCACACCAACACCGAACAGAGACACGTGCCTTTGGCGTTCGCTCCGTCAGGCGCGAACACGCTTGAAGTGCAGGTGATCTCGGATGCGACTGTCGCGCCTCCGGGTTACTACATGGTGTTCATCGTCGACTCGAATGGAAGACCGTGTACGCGGGCCCGTTTTGTGAGGTTGAGCAACGAGCACTGCACAGTCGTTGCGGATCGCAGTCATTTCTCTATCGACGAAGTGACAGCAGCGGCGGTCGGCGGCGTCAGTGAGATCTCGCCGACGTTCTACCTGTTGATTGATGGTTACGCGCCTTCACAACTCGGAATCACTACGACCACGCCGACACCTGCACAAGTTGCAGCGTTTGCGCCGGTGTTTTCATTTAACGATCCGGGCGGCGGAACAGTTGCGAACATCGAGGCTTTTGCGACCCGATTGCTGTTTGAGGTTGGTGGCGCATCACTCAACACGCCGCAACGCGTCACGTTCGAGTACGGCACCCGCTTCACCGGAACGGCGATGTTTCCCGCTATGGGCGCGTCTCCTGAAACACGCGTGGTGCGAATGGGCGTTAACGTTCTGGGCCATGGTTGCACAAACGACATCACGCTGTTTCGCCAGCCGAATCCTTACATGCTCGATGGTCCAACATCGTGGTTGAGTGCGGATCTACGCGTGTTTGCTTTGAATCCTGGTGGCACCCAGTCAGGCCGCACTTTGCCGATGGCGTCGCCCGATCCACTCGCTTATTTAGCGGATTTTGTAACCGCGTGCGACACGGCGACGCCGTCGTTGATGCACCCGTTCGATCAGATCTCAACGGATCAAAACGCGAGTCGACTTTATCTCTTCCCGACTTTTGAAGGCGTTCAGGTTTTCAATTTCGCGATCGCGCGTGTTCGCTATCGTAGTCTCGCCACTGCGGCTCCGGATGTCAGAGTGTTCTTCCGTTCATTCACAACGGCAGTGACGTCGATGGCTTACGCCACAGAGACGTATCCGCGCAATCCAGCAGAGACGTTGCCGGTACTCGGGCAAAGCGCAACGGAAATTTTGACGATTCCGTATTATGGAGTTTCGCGCGACACGGTTGATGCGACCGGCGATACCGTAAACACGAAGCCCATACCACCAGACGGAACGGGCGACGAGGAGCATCGCTACTTCGGTGTCTGGCTCGACTTCAACCAACTGACGCCGCGATATGTCGATCCGGGTGACGGTGTACTGAAGAGCATTCACGACCTGATTCGTGGGCGACACCAGTGTCTTGTGGCTGAGATTCGCTTTGGTCCTGACACGATTCCCTTAGGTGTGAGCCCGGCTGATAACGATAATCTCGCGCAGCGGAACCTCGCGATTGTCGAGTCAGACAATCCTGGCCCAACCGACTCACATCTCGTTCAGCATACGTTCGATCTGCGCACAACGTGGTCGCTGAAGGTGCTGCGACGGAACGAGCCCGTGGATTTTGATGAAGGGCCCAACACACACGTTCATCAGCATCCTGCGCAGCCGGACGAGCTGATGATCCAGTGGGGCGGTCTTCCGGAAGACTCGCAAGTGACGATTTATTTT
>DASUPZ010000361.1:0-12282 GCA_036280855.1 Pyrinomonadaceae bacterium
CGTCACGGTCCTCGCCAATCCACGCTAGACACCACGCGTTAACACCACGCGCGCGTCTGCGATCTTCCTCAGCGAAGACCACATCACCGAGAGACCGATCGCGATCCTACGCGCCAAAGATCCTTATCTCGCCTACACACGTGCGCTGCGAATCTTCTATCCCGAGCCGCAAGTCGAACCAATCATCCATCCGTCCGCGGTAATCGATCCATCCGCGAAGATTGCCGAGCGCGTAGCGATCGGCCCCTGTTCGGTCGTCGGTCGCAACGTCCGCGTAGCCGAGGGCGTTTGCATTCATCCAAACGTCACGATCTACGACGAGGTGAGCATCGGAAAGGATTCCGTAATTCACTCCGGTGTCGCACTGCGCGAACGCACGGTCATCGGCGAACGAGTGATCATTCACAACAACTCAGTCATCGGCTGCGACGGTTTTGGATACGCGAAAGACGAGCAGAAGCACTGGCTGAAAATTCCGCAGGCAGGACGGGTTGTAATCGAAGACGACGTGGAGATCGGCGCAGGTACTACAATCGATCGCGCATCGGTTGGAGAGAGCCGGATCGGTCGTGGCTCAAAGCTGGACAACCTCGTCCAGATCGGTCACTCGTGCACTGTCGGAGAAGATTCGTTGCTCTGCGCGCAGGTGGGACTCGCCGGAAGCTCACACATCGGCAATCGCGTGATTCTCGCGGGCCAGGCAGGTGTGGCTGGTCACCTGACGATCGGCGACGACGTCGTGTTAACCGCCAAGAGCGCAACGAGTCACGACATTCCGGCTGGAAAAGTTATCTCAGGAATTCCGGCTTTTGATAACAAGGATTGGCTGCGCTCAACCGCAGCGTTCAGACGTTTAGGTGAGATGCAAAGGAAACTACGCGACTTGGAACGCCAACTCCAATCGGCAAATAAATCCGCGTAATCCGTCTTTTACGTTATCGCTCCGCCGTCGACGATCACGACTTCGCCGTTCATGAAACTATTCCTCTCGCTCACCATGAACGCCGCATACTCCGCGAGTTCTTCCGGCCGACCGAGCCGTCCCGCTGAAGTCCAGAAGTCGTGCATTTGAAGCAAACGATCCGGCAGCGCCTGGGCCAGGTCAGTATCGAATATCCCCGCCGCAATCGCATTCACGCGCACACCGAACGTTGCGGCTTCACGCGACAGACATTTTGTGAAACCTATCATCGCGGCCTTCGACGTTGCGTAGTGTACGGCTGTCGGGAGAGCGCGCATCGCACCAATGGACGTGATGTTGAGTATGATCCCTTTACGTTGGCGGATCATCTGTTTGTAGATCGGCTTGGTGACAGCGAAGAGGCTGTCGACGTTGGTGTGGATCACTTCGTCCCACGCGCGATCGGTGGTCGTGGCGAAGTTGTCGCCACGGTTGATTGCGGCGTTGTTGACGAGAATATCGATCCCGCCCCACTTCTCGACCAGTTCACGTGTCAACTTCTTCATGCCGACACGATCGACAACGGAGACTTTGGCACTGAACGCGCGGCGCCCATGCGCCTCGATTTTTTGCCCCATCTCCGTAGCGAGGTCTTCACGCGAGTTGTAGCTAAACGCCACATCCGCACCTTCGCGCGCAAACACCTCGCACATGGCCGCACCTATGCCACGCGTTCCGCCTGTTATGAACGCGCGCTTTCCCTCGAGCAAGAGACTCACTTAAGTATGTTTCTCCCAGAAGTAGACGGGGTTAAGTAATATGCGGGCAGATTAAATCGTGAAAAGGCCGTGGCCGTCAAATTGAGCCGCGGATTTACTCGAAAATTGGAACACGGATTTACGCGGATCGATCGAAATTAGGCCGATGCGACCTCGGTGAGAACGGGGCTTTCGGATTTTGGGATGAGGGCGGCGATTTCTTCAACGATGTAGCGCGTGGCGTTGGGGATAGCAAGGCCGGCGGTGGCGGCACGCATGCGTGAATAGTGAAGCTCGTCTTCCATCATGCGGCGCACGATGGGTACGACGTCACTGGAACGTGTCAACATCACTCCCGCGCCACGCTGTGCAATCAGTTCAGCAGTTCCCTGCTCCTGGGGCATCGGCTCCGTGATCACGTCGGCAATGATCGGAACGCGACAGGCCAATGCCTCGAACGTCGTGAGTCCACCAAGCTTCGAGATCATGACGTTTGCCGCGTTCATCAGTTTTTCGATTTCGTCTGAGTAGCCAATCACTTTGATCGGAAACGGCGCGTCGAGAGCAATCGTTTCAGCGGCTGCGCGCAAGTCTTCGTTCTTGCCTGCGAGGAAGATCGCCTGCACGTCGAGTTCACCACGAACAAGCTCGCGGAAGATCTGCGGAATGTTGCCGCCGCCGATCCAGCCGGCGTTTACAAACACTGTGAACTTCTCCGGATCCAGTCCAAGCGCGCGACGCGCGGCCTGCGCTGCTTCCTCGCCCGGATAAGCAAATTTCGGATGCACCGGCATCCCTGAGATCTTGATGCGCTCCGGCGCGACTCCGTAGTCGATCAACTGCCGGCGCGCGTCGTCGCTCGCGACGAGATAGAGCGAAACGGCGTCGCACGCCCAACCTTTCCAGAAGCCGTAACACGGATCAGTCACGACCGACACGAGCGGAATGCGATCCGCGAGTTTCAATTCCTTAAGTACGCGGCCAAAAATGTGCTGCGTGAGCGGATGCACACTGACCACCACGTGCGGACACCAGCGTTCAAACAGCTCAAGCACATAACCAACGCATCGTTTATGAAAAAACTCGCGTGTCTCGGGCCGGACGCGGTTCATGCACCAGTAGAAATACTTCATCCAGTGCTGCCGGTTGCGCAGTATCCAGTTGTACAAACGCACGAGCTTGGCGCTCAGATGATGCGACTCCTCGACTGCACGCACGACCCTGACTGCGTACGATTCGCCTTCGAAAAACTTCTGCACCCCCGCGACGATCGCTGCAGCCGCGGAACGATGCCCGCCGCCCGTGTCGGAAGAGATGATGAGAATTTTGGGTATGCGCTGCTGCTGCTGCATTTAGTTATCTTCCAACCGGCACTCCATCAACCTCCGGCAACGGCTCCGCTTTTTCCGCGGCCTTCCGCGCCTTCTTCATCTCCCGTTCCAGCTTCTTGATCTGGATCAAATGTCCGGGATTAAACGGCAACGACGGGTAATAACTGTTCGACTCGTGCGTGCAGAAACATCCGTCGCTCGCTTTCCGGCGGCGCGCCTGCATCGCCGGCGACAGCCAGAGCTTCTGGAAGTTCCAGTCGAAATCGCGCAGGTTAGCTATCGGCTCGAGGTTCTCGCATGATGAAACAGTGCCTTCGTCGTAAATCACACCGCCCGCGGTGCCTGCATAACACTTCATCTGCGCGGTCTGCGTTTCCTGCGTCTTCGCGATCAGACCATGCATGTAGATGTCGATCGCCGCTTTAAAGAAACCTGCATCGCCGCCGTAGTTGTTCTTGATCGCGGCATGACGCGAATCGTCGTCGATCATCTGCGCCAACTTCGCGTAACGGGAATGATCGATATCCAGTTCCTTCGGATCCGCTGAAGGCGGGCGGATGTAGTTGAAGTTAACTTTGTCGGGCTTCAGGTCGTACTTCAGAAAGTCGTACCACTCGAAGATCGTGTCCTGGTTAGAGTTCATGAAGCAGGTACACGTCTGCACGTCGAGCCTTGGATACTCTTTCTTGATCAGCTGAAGCTGGCGCGCGGTGTCGATGGCGATGTCCCATGAACCGGGCTTCTGCCGGATCTTTTCGTGTTCCGGTTTTGGACCATCGATACCGAGTGCGACCGTGACGTTAAGGTTCGGACACTCCTGCAACACCCGCGTGACATCCGGAAAGATTCGTTTTTGAATCTGCCCGTTTGACATGATGTAGATGGATTCGAGCTTGTTGTTGGTGTAAAAGGCCCGCGCGATTTCCGGCAGGTCTTTGCGCGTAAACGGCTCGCCGCCGGCTAGAATCAGCACGCCGAGGTTGCCGCCGAGCGTTTCAGATATGCGCTCGATCTCGTGTGTCTTCATCTGGAGCTTCTTGCGGGGACGATCGTCGAGCTCGTCAGTGAAGAAGCAGTGTGTACAGCGCATATCGCAAACCGACGTCACCAGGATGTTCAGCAGAACCGGTGAAAAAGGTTGTCCGATTGCCAGCTTTGCGTACCGCTTAAGTAATTCTTTTGTCGTAAAATCCATCGTTACCTCAACACATAAACTAACACAAACACACAGACGCACAAATAGACCACTTTCGTTGCGTGCCTCCCTGGAGGCGGCAGCCTGGCGCCGCTTTCACATCGATCCTGCGTGATCGATACCAAAGCGGCGCCAGGCCGCCGCACTGCAAGATGGATTAACCGCGGTTTTGGATGCCCAGGGCGCGCATGCGGCGGTAGAGGTGACTGCGATCGACGCCCATCAACTCGGCGGCGCGCGAGACGTTGCCGTCGGCTTCTTCGAGCTTTCGTTGAATGAACTCGCGATGATAGGCCTCGGTGGCTTCTTTGAATGAGGGGAAACGGAAGGATGCCGCCGGCGGCTCTTCCTTGCCGTGCGGCGGCAGATCGTTTTTCGAAACTCGCATGCCGGGATGCATGATCACGACTCGCTCGACTGTATTTCTCAGTTCACGCACGTTGCCCGGCCATGAGTACGCCTGCATCTCTTCCACAGCTTCGGGCAGAAACTGTTTCGGTCTCTTGCCGTAGGCTTTCGAGAAGTGCTGGTTGAAGTAGTCGACTAAAAGCGGCACATCTTCGAGACGTTCGCGCAGCGGCGGCAACTCAAACGGGATCACGTTCAAGCGATAAAAGAGATCGGCGCGGAAGTTTCCCTGCTCGATCTCGACGTCTAAACGCTTGTTGGTGGCTGCAATCAGGCGAACATCGACAGTGATCGACGTGCCGCTGCCCACCGGCTCGAAGCGTTGCTCCTCCAGCACTCGCAACACCTTCGCCTGCACTTTCGGACTCATGTCGCCGACTTCATCGAGAAAGATCGTCGCGCCGTCTGCGAGTTCAAACTTGCCTTTCTTCGCGGCGGTGGCGCCGGTGAACGCACCTTTGATGTGTCCGAACAGCTCCGATTCGATCAGTTCTTCCGGAATTGCAGCCGAGTTGACTTCGATAAACGGCGCGGCAGCGCGGCGTGATTCCGCATGGATTGCGTGTGCAACCAACTCTTTGCCTGTGCCTGACTCGCCGTAAATCAAAACACGTCCGTCAGTCGGAGCAACGACGGAGATCTGCTTTCTGAGCGCGCGCATCGCGACGGATTCGCCGACCATCGTGTATTCCTTCGCGAGCGCGGCGGCCATGCCGGCGTTGATCAACTCGAGTCGGTGCTGGCGCAGCGCATTGCGAACGGTGAGCACTGTCTTCTCGATCGAGAGAGGCTTTTCGATGAAGTCAAAGGCGCCCAGCTTGGTTGCGCGAACAGCGGTTTCGATGTTGCCGTGTCCGGAGATGATCACGACTGCGGCGTCGGAGCCGGCGGCGCGCAACTGTTTCAACGTTTCGAGACCGTCGATTCCGGGAAGCCACACGTCAAGCAGGATGCAACCGTATGCACGTTTGCCGAGGGCTTTCAGACACTCCTCTCCGCTCGCGACGGCGTCGGCGACGAAGCCTTCGTCTTCCATTACCGCGCGCAGCGTGTCGCGAATACCGCGTTCGTCGTCAACTATGAGAATCGAGTCCATCGCTCAAACTAAAACACAGATTACACGGATTGCTTCGCAGGTTCAGCCGGGAGTTCGATTACAAAACGGGCACCACGCGGATCGGTTCGTTCGGCGCGGATATGACCGCGGTGCTCCATTATTATTCGCTGCACGATCGCTAATCCCAGCCCCGTGCCGCTATCGCGTCTCGAAAAATACGGCTCAAACAACCGGCGGAAATCGGCGGGATCGATTCCGTGTCCGGTGTCAGCCACTTCCGCGCGCAGCACACTCCGCTCCGCATCGTGGCGCGTCACGATCGTAATCTGCTTTTCACCATTTTCGGAAACCATCGCCTGAAGCGCGTTGTCGATGAGATTCACGAACACGCGTTTTAGCTGTTCCACGTCAAGCATCGCGGATGGAAGCGCGCCGTCGAGATCCATCTTTAACGCAACGCCGTTGAGCCGTTCCTCATACAAGCCGGCAGCCTGGGTGATAACGTCGTTGAGACTTGCGACTTCTAGCCGCGTAGCAGGCAGACGCGCGAAACGCGAGAACTCATCGACCATCGCCTTCAACCCTGCGACTTCGCGGGTGATCGTTTCCGTGCACTCTGAAATAACCGCGGCGACCCGCTTCTCGTCTCCGTTGCTGCTGCCGCCGTTCGCTGCCGTGCGTGCATAACTCTTCGCAATACGCTCAGCGGAAAGCTGGATCGGAGTGAGCGGATTCTTGATCTCGTGCGCCATGCGCCGCGCTACTTCGCTCCACGCCGCGGCTCGCTGGGCCGACAGCAACTCGGAAAGATCCTCGATGACCAGCACCACTCCGCGTCGTGGTCCTATCGAGTCGCGCAAAGCGGTCGCAGTCATCGCGACGGGCAGTGGACCACCGCCGCTGTCGAGTTGCGTCTGTTCCGTCGCCTGACCCGCGCGGCGCGCGCGACGCAACAGCCGATCGACGACCGTCCAGTCTTCACTGCCCATAAGACTGCTGAGTTTCGGATTTCCTTCGGCTTTTGCGCTCAGTCCCAACATTCGCGATGCTGCGGCGTTTAGAGTCGTAACGCAATCATTCTCATCAACCGAGATCACTCCGGTTGATAACGATTGCAGCACTGTCTCGATGTAATTGCGCCGTTCACGCAAAGCGAGGTTCTTGTCTCGCAACTCCTCCGCGCCCGCTTCGATGCGGCTCCGGTTCTCTTCGAGCTGTGCAGTCATCTGATTGAACGACTCGGCAAGCAGCGCGAGCTCGTCGTCAGCAATCGTCGTCACGCGGTGCGCGAGGTTGCCACGCGCAATCTCATTCGACGCCTCCGCGAGGGCTTTGATCGGCGTCGCGATACCACGCGCGAGGTAAATTGCAACCCAGCTCGAGACAAACAGCAGGATCAGCGTCATTAACCCGAGTGTCGAAAGACCGAGCAGACGCACGCGTCGCTGCTTTCTGACGAGATCCTGGTACTCACGTTCCGAACCGGTGACGAGATCGGTGAGATCGTTTGCGGCGCGCTTTTGCGGCGCAATGATCAACATCTCTGAGTCGTTCAAAGGCACAGCAAGCGCATCGAACTCCTTGCCGTCAACGAGCGCATCGCCGGTTGGACCACGGAAGTCGCGAGCTTCAGCGAAGAGTTTTTCAAGCTCTGTTGTGTCGGCGGAAGACAGGTCTCCACGGATCCGCTGCACCACCGCACCGTCGTTCCCGGCGATCTGAATTCCCACTAACTGTCCCGAAGCAACGATCTGATCCATCGTGGCGCTTCGCTCCTCAGGCGCCTGCCGGTTGAGAAGCATCACGAGCAACGACGCGGTGTCGCGTAACGTCTGATCCTGGCTGAGAAGCGTCAGGCGTTTTACTTCAGTCGCCTGCTGAACGATCTCGTCAGGAAACGGGTTGAACCACTTCTCGAGCGAGCGATTCAGAAACAAGTATGAGAACACGGCCATCGCCGTGATTGGCAGAAAGCTGATCGAGATGAAGTAGACCAGCAGGCGTGTCTTTACTTTCGAACCGAGCTGCCGCTCTTTGCGTTCCCGGCGCAACTTCAGCAGGTTGCGAACAAAGATAAATAGAAAGACGACGAAAGCGACGAAGTTGAGCGTCGACAAGGCGTAAAGCACGAGCGCGTCGGCGGGCGTGTCGGGCCGGACTACGGTCCACAACCAGAGCTGCTGCGAAACAATGATCGCGAGCATCAACAACACGGTCACGCCCAGGACCCAAAGCAAAAAGCGGCGCCGGGTGATGTTTTTCGTGTTGTCGGTCATGAGAGTTGTTGGAGTTTAACCGCAGAGCGGCGCGGATGCCACAGATCGGGTAGAATCACGACCCCGATGCACAAAATCTTCATCAACGAATACGGCCGGCTCCGCAGTGGATGGAGGTTGGTGCTCTATGTCTTTGCTTTCGTTGCCGCTGCGTTCTTGATAGGAACCTTCCTTCAAGTCGCCTATCTGCTTCTGGTCAACGTTGTACCTCAAATTTCACGCCTGAGTTTCCTCGCAGACCTGATTTTCAGGTTCGGCCTTTTGGCGGCGGCGCTCATCGCCGGCTACCTGTGCGTGCGAATTTTTGAAGGGCTTCCGTGGCGATCTCTCGGCCTGACGTTGCACCGTGGCTGGTTCCGAGATCTCGTCATCGGATCGGCGGTCGGTTTTGCAACGCTCGTAGTGGCCGTTGGGATCGCAGCCGCAGCGGGTGGACTCAACTTCTCAGTTAACGATTTGCAAATAGCGTCGGTCGGACGTTCGATGCTCGGATCGGCCACGCTTCTCTTCGTCGCGGCACTCGCGGAAGAGGCAGCGTTCCGCGGCTACCCTCTACAGACGCTCACCCGTGCGAAGCTCGTGGTGCTGGGCGTCTTGCTGACGTCTCTGCCGTTCGGCTTCGTGCATCTCTCGAATCCAAACGTTGCCGCCGGTTTTACTTTCACCAACACTTCACTCGCCGGAATTTGGCTTGCAGTTGCTTACTTGCGCACGCGGAGCCTGTGGTTGCCCCTTGGAGTTCACTGGTCGTGGAACTGGGCTCTCGGCTGGTTCTTCGGATTGCCGATCAGCGGCATCAACCTCGTTTCACATCCACTTCTGAAAGCAAGCGATAGCGGGCCTGCGTGGTTAACGGGCGGCAGTTACGGCATCGAAGGCGGGCTCGCCTGCACCATCGCACTCGCTTTGTTCACGCTGTTTCTCTGGCGCACGAGGTGGGTTTCGGCCACTCCCGACCTGTTGAAACTGACTTCGGAAGAAAACCCTGCAATACCCGCGTCCGTAGTAAGCATTCGTCCTGCTGACGACCACGCGTAATTTCGGGCAGTGCCTGTTAACAGTCTGCGCCTCTCTCCCGTCTTAGTCGTTGTTAAAACCGGATTTCATGATGTCTGCCACCGTCGAGATGCTGCCCATCAGCGAAAACAGAACCGAGCGCACCGGCGCCGGATCGGGCGTTGAAGCTGTACTCGTCAAGGCGGTGCTCGACGGCGATCGAGAGGGTTTCGCGCGGCTATACGGTCTTTATGCGCCGCTCGTGCACGGGATCCTGCTCGCGCGAGTGCCGCGCGCTGAAGTTGATGACCTTGTGCAGGACATCTTCTTACATGCGTTCAAGAAACTGCACACGTTGCGCGATGGGTCGGCTTTCGGACCGTGGATCGCGATGATCGCTCGCAATCGCGCGGTCGATTATCACCGGCGCTCGAAAGAGAGCGTCGAGATTACGGACGAGATGCGAGGCAGCGATACGCACGATGCAAAGGCGGCAGAGATTCTCGAACTGATTCGCAGCCTGCCCGAGGCTTATCGTGAAACGCTCGTGCTGCGGCTGGTCGAAGGCATGACGGGACCGGAAATCGCGGCGCGGACCGGGCTCACGGCGGCGTCAGTCAGAGTCAATCTTCATCGCGGGATGAAACTCCTGCGCGAACGGCTCGGGTTTTTGGAGGGCTTATGAACGACGACTATTTGTGGGACAAGACGGGCGAACCTGATCCGCAGATACAGCAGCTCGAAGAGATTTTGGGTACGCTGCGTTATCAGCCCAGGCCTTTGCCATTGCCGGTCACACGACGACGCAGTTACTTTCCCGTGCTCGCTATTGCAGCGACTGTTTTGATCGCGCTACTCGGTACCGGTCTCTGGTTACGCGTGCACACCAACAATCAACCCGCGCAAAAGCAACAAGCACACGTTCCCGCGCCGTCCCCAACTATCGTCGAAAAAGACTCTACGACGATCGCGAATACGCCGGAGAAAGTTGACCCTCCCAGAAAACAACGCCGCAATCGTTCAAACCAATCCGCGTTATCCGCGGCAAAACGACGTGAACGAGAAGAAGCCATCGCAGTCAAACAACAACTAATGCTTGCCCTGCGGTTAGCGAGTGAAAAACTGAACCTGGCCCACAAGAAAGCTCGAATCGGATGAACGGAGCAATTATGAAACAGATTAATACGTCCTATAGGACTTATAAGACCTATGTGAGATCCGGCCTGATGTGCCTGCTGATTATCTCCTGCAGCGCCGTGGCGATGGCCCAGGACTCGCGGATCCAGATGACCAGTCTCGATCATCTCGCGGCAAGGGCCAGCCAGACAGTCGACGTCAACATCGACGAGCGAATGATCCGGATAACAGCGAAGATCTTCGACGACAAAGATCCCGAGGAGAAACGGGTCAAAGAAGTAATCATGGGCCTCAAAGGCATTTACGTGAAGAACTTCGAATTCGAAAGCGAAGGGCAATACAGCGCCGCCGACATTGAAACCGTTCGCGCGCAGCTTCGCGGGCCCGGCTGGACACGTTTCATGAATTTCACCAGCAAGAAAGAGGGCTCCCTCGAAGTCTATTTGATGATGCCCGGCGAGCAGATCAGCGGTCTCGCTGTGCTCCACACCGACCAGAAACAGCTCACCGTGGTGAACATCGTTGGGCCAGTCGATCTCGACAAGCTCTCAAAACTCGAAGGACAACTCGGCGTGCCGGAACTGGGGATCGAACCGGCGAAGACCAAAACAAAGAACTGAGGTCTGCGATGAAAAAAGTCCCCTTAACAATCTCAATCGCAGTCGTACTCGCGATCTTTGCGACGACCACGGTGACGGCGAAAGACGACGATTTCAAGTCGGTCGTGAAGATGATCGAAAATTTCTACGGCGTGAAGCACCAGGGAATTCCCTTTCTCGCGAAGGCGGGTATGAAAGTGGCTACGACCGCTGCGAGGATCAAAGGCGGCCAGGCGAAACGCATTGCAGAAGCAGGAAGCGTGAAGCTCGCGGTGTTTGAAGGCCAGCAATTTGACGGCGACTTCACGAAGTTTCGTGCGTCGCTGAATGAGTCGCTGAATTCAACCTGGTCACCGCTTGTACAAACACTCTCCGCCACTACCCAGGAGCAGCACTACATCTTTCTTCGCAGTGCAGGAGACAAATTCAACGTCCTTGTGGTCACGATCGAGCAACGCGATGCGACGGTGGTCCAGGTGACGCTCTCAGAAAAGAATCTTGCCCTCCTGATTAAAGATCCCGAGGGCACAGGCAAAACGATTGTCGATGAAGCAACGATCATTGATCAGGAGTAGGCTCATGTTCAGACGACTTCTATTGCTCACCATCCTTGCAACACTCGCTTCATTTCCAACTTACGCTCAGGAAGTTGAAGACACGATCAAGATCAAGACGCGCGTCGTGTTTCTCGACGCACTCGTCAAAGATAAGAAGACGAACCAGCCGGTGTCGACGCTTTCTACAGAGAATTTCGAAGTACTCGACGACGGAAAACCGCGCAGCATCTCGTACTTCACGCGTGAAGGTCAGGCGCGAAAACCGCTCGCCATGGTCCTGATCCTCGACGTGCGCGATAACGGCGCCGGACGGTTCCTGAAACGTGCTGAGATCATCAAGGCGATGGAATCGGAGTTGGCAAAACTGCCGCCGGGAGACGAAGTCGCGATCATGGCGATGGATATCGGCGAAGACGAGCGACGGTTTTGGGTGACCGAGTTTACCAACGACCGCGCGCAGATCGCGTCGGCGCTCGCGCGGGTGCAGGAGATCTGTGAAAGAAAAGATGCCGAGGGTTTACCCGCGGAAGCCAAAACAACTTCAGTTCCCGGGGACCCGGATGATAAACAAGTAGTCGAAACTGAAACGATCAAAGGCCGCAACGGCGGAACTGTTACGCGCACGACACTGAAAGACGGCACCGTCAACGTCAAGCGCGTCAACAAAGACGGCAACGTCACGATCGAGCTCGGCGATATCTACGACATGGCCGCAGCGGTGAGAGACGCAGCCAGGAAAGCTGAACAGTTGCGTCCGCATTCGCAACCTTCGATCGTCTGGATCTCCGATGGCATCGCGCCGATCTTTTTCGAAGACCGCGACGCGACCGAACAGATCCTGATCCGCAACAACGTGATCTTTAACTCGTTGACCGTCGAACTGCGAACGCTGTTCAAGTTCCTTTTGCCGGTGGGGAAACCGATCGCCGGCTGGATGGGATTGAGTCTCTACGGCAGTGCGAAACACCTGGCGCAGAGATCGGGTGGCGAAGCAGTCAAAGTCAATAAAGTTAAAGACTACAGCGCGGGATTGTCGCGCATCATCGGCAACCTCACCGCCCGCTACA
>DASUPZ010000362.1:0-12145 GCA_036280855.1 Pyrinomonadaceae bacterium
AGAGACCGAAGAAAAGCGCAAACACAGCAAAGTTCCTACCAAGTCTCATCCCCCTCATTACTCCACCTCCGTTATCCTGGCTTCCGTCCCTTAGCTTCAAGCAGGATGTGGTTGGTTCCGCAAGGATCGTACCGCGCAAGCTGCGTGTGATTTGCTAGTACAACTCAAGGGATCGCCCAGATCCTGTTACAGGATTTGGGAAATTCCACAGGCAGATTGCGGAGTCTTACACAGTACCGCCGTTGTCCTGCTTGATCGTGTGCTTACCTGGGGCTCTGAGCTTTGATGGCTTCTTTGCGGCTTTGTGGGAGGAGTCGACTAGTGAACTACGGCGGAAAGCCCTAATGACCGTAATTTGTCCTTTCTCGTTGCCAATGACCAGGTTTGACAGGATTTACAGAACTTGCAGGATGACCAGGAGCGGCGGATCCGCGATGCAAGTGTGTTTGTTTATCTGGCTATTCTGTACATCCTGTCGATAGCTAGAGTGGGAAATAGTGGTGCGTAGGTTTGATCATACGTTCACCTGATATCCCCAACTCATCAAACGCGAGCCCGCTCTCCCACCGCATATCAGTTTCGAAGGCTACTGCCGGATATCGTCAGGCTGGAGTCCTCTTGTGACAAACCGTGCATTTTTTGGATGTTGGCGGATTGAGTTGCTGACTCGTTTTTACTATCTCATCATGACAACCCGCGCAGTTACGATGAAAGGCTTGTTGGTTGTTCAACGTAATTAACTCAGTTCCAACCTCAAGCTTGATCTGGGGAATCTCGGGCAACAGTTTCGGCTTTGTGTCAGCACGTGCATGACAATCGCGGCAGACGGCTCCAGCGGCATTTGGATCTTTATCTACCAGCTCTGCCGTCAACGTGGTGGTCCGATCAGCAGGCCACGCTGTTTTTAGTGGCGGATGTTTTGCAGCTTCGGCCGCGGGCTGCGCCGTGTGGTGACACTCAATACAGGCGATCTTCGCGCCTTCAATGCTGCGATTCTTAGTTGTATGGTCGATGTGGCTGAACTTCACGGAACCCTTGATCGTCATTCATCACGTCTTAATGCCGTTCGCCAAGAATAGCTCGCTGCCTGCTGGTTGTTTTAATTTTCTTAATACTCGAGCCGCCCATCGTATGTCATCTCATCAACTTTGAAGCGTCTGTCCAACTTGACCTTCTGGCCGACTTCCGAAACAAACCTGACCTCTCCACTATCTTCTTTCAGGAACGGCCTTTCATCCACGAAGCGTTCGAAGATGAACTTTGCACCCAGACCATCTGAACTCGGCGCCTGATAGAGGTGTAAGAACAGGCGCTTACCGTCTTTACGTTCGAGGTAAGTGTTGTTTTTCAAAGAATCGGTTGTGGAAGTGGCAAGTGCCTGCGCGGCAGGTCTTGAATATCTCTGATCGCGTGAGTCAACGCTGACGACTACGGCAATCCACTTATCAAACTCACGGTTCACAAACTCGTTCATGTAGGCTTTGACTTTTCCATCATCCGCCGGTTGGTCCAGCGCGATCACACGGGCGAACGCTTGCCGTATGGGCTTGGCTGACAGGAAGCGAATCCGGAAATTGATGCTGCTCGCCTGATTGGTCGCGCCACCTCGCTCGTCACGCAATGGATCAGCGTTACTCGCGCCGGTCCTCGGATCCGGCGAACCGCCTGGCCGGAAAAACAATTCTGAAGTATCCGTCTCGGTTTGTGTCTTACCCCAGGGTGATTCATTCAGTATGTTCTCAGCATCCTTCCTGGACCATTCCTGCCACGGCTTCAGTTTCTTTTGCGCGATCGTAAATGAGGCAGGCGTTCCAAACAGTACGAGCAAAACAGCGATATTCACCCAGAACAGCAGTCGTTTTTTCATTTGCTTATCCGAGAAACGTCGATTTTGTATTTTTTGATTTTAGTGTTGAGTGTGGTGACCTTGGTCCGTAACAAGCGTGCAGCCTGCCTCTGACAGCCACCCGTCTGAATCAGTGCACTGCGAATCAACTCCGTCTCGAACCGTCGCACTTCAGCCTGCAAATCAATCGTTCTGTCAGCGTAGTTTTCGCCCGTGTTCTCAGCAGACGCAATTTCACGTAACAGTGACAACGCCAGAACCTTCAAATGACTGATTCTGGTGTCAAAGGGGCCGGCAGTATCGCCGTTGGCGCCGTTTCGGATCTCGGACACAGTTTCCATAGATGTTCTGCTCCAAAGTTTCGGAGCCTAAGTACACTACAGGCTTGGTGAGGCGCAAAAAATGTGCCCGCGCACCCGTCAACACGTCAGGCCACTGCGTCACGCGTATCGGACTATTCGTCCCCAAAACGAGGTTGATGAATTTGGATCGGTATCTAGGGAATTGCCGTACTGGGTGTTTCAACGCTATAGGAAAATCTTTGGTCTACGAACTTTCGTATGGGAAAATTCTGAGGGCCGGCACTCCGTCGCCGGCCCTCGTTTGGTTATTCGGGGCAGCGGGGAGTGCCGCCCCTACAAGTTAGAAGTTGAATCTGAAAACAAACTGCACCGGCCGGCCACCGGGATCGTTGGTCGTCGAAATATCCTGGTAAGCCGTGGTGATGGTCCCAAACGCTGCACCAGAAAAGTTCGGCGCCAGCAAAGCCAGATTGTTAGCAGGTATTGCCGCAGCGTCAACTGCCGAGCTTCCTCCGACGAGGAAGTTGATGTTGTTGAATACGTTCAGCATTTCGACACGAAACTCGATGTTTCTCCGTTCATCGAACTGGATCTTCTTCACGAGGCTCATGTCAGAACGGACAAAGCGAGGGCCTTCGAGAACCAGATTGGCGAAGCCGCACTGACCCGGGAAAGCCTGCAAGCATCCGTTGCTGTTGGCCGGAGCAATGTATCTTCCGGTCGGTGCCCCGAGCGCTCCGAAACCGGCGCCTGTTGCCGACACACTGAACGCACGGCGCGTGTTGAGAATGATGTCTTCCGGAAGCCAAATCACCGTTTTATTCGGCAGCTTGCGAGCATCAACTGCTTGCTGCAACTCTTTCGCGTCCATTCCAACTAACTGGACGTTGCCGAGCGCAAACGGTCTGCCACTCTGAACGCGAGCGGTGCCATGCCATTCCCAACCTCCAATGAGATGATTGGTAAGTCCGCTCGCACCGCCGCCAAACCACCTGCCACGGCCGAAGGGCAACTCGTAAATCCAGTTGGCCTTAAAGCTATGGGTTAGATCCTGAGGCGCACGATATTTCTCGAGAGCCTCGTTCTCCCCTCTCAGAGTCAATGGCTGTCCCAGGGAACTCTGACTGGAAGCGTACAAGTTGCTCAGCGACTTGGACCACGTGTAACTCGCCTGTAGCAGTAATCCTCCAGACAAGCGACGACGAATTTCCAGTTGCATTGCATCGTACCAGGTGTTGACGTCATTTGTAGTCAACGTCACGCCCTGGACGCCTCCGATGAGCCCGATGGTGGGATTAACCACGAAGAAGTTTTCCGGCAGTCCTGCCGCCACACCGTTCCCGAGAAAGGTGTTCTGCAAGGCAGTCGCAAACGCAACCGGATTCGCGAAGTTTGGATTCAATTGAGTGAGCCGAGTCGTATTCGTAAACTGTCCCACGCCAGCGTAGGCGGCAGCACTATTCGCATTCGCGCTCGAGCCCGTAAAGAAACCAAGCATGATCGGCAACGGCTGAGTTCCTGTGCCGGCGCCGAAGAAAGCGTACGTGTTACCACGTCCCGCAGCCTGGTTGGCCGCCAGGTTCAACTGCGCCTGACGAAACTCATTCAGAAAACCATTTTCGACGAGGTTGACTTCGTTGAGTCCGAAACGGCGCCAGAGATTACGTCCACGAGTGCCGACGTACCGCGCTTCGACAACTGTGTCCTTGAATATCTCGCGCTGTACGCCGAAGTTCCACGAATGGACCAGGCCTGTTTTGAGATTCGGATCGAAACCGCCGATGCCATCGCCCGGTTGTACTTCGATCGGATACGTCGGAGTGTCCTCGAACGAGGGTGGAGTCAGGTCTGCGGGATTGCGGAATAAAGTTCCGATCGGCAGATTGCCTAAATCGACGTCGCTGGTGAGCGTGAGCGTGCCGCCGGGATTAGCGGAAACAACTTGTGTGATATTGCCAATGCCTTCTCGAACGAACGCGACCGAGTAACCAGCGCGAATTACGCTCTGCCCTGTGTCACCAAACAAGCGATGGCGCCAGCCGCTGGTGAAATTCGGGCTCCAGGCGATGCTGGCGCTCGGAGCGAAGTTGTTCCAGTCGGTGTCGTAGAGTTTTTCCCCTACGCCAAGCGGAGTTAACTGGCTCGTCGTACCCGTTAACGTACCGGGCTTGAAGAGATTTCCTACACCCGATTCGCCGTACAAGCCCTCGAAAGTGACCTTTGCAAAATTTTCGTTCTCGGAAACAACTGGTTGTTGTGGTTCCCATCGAACACCGAAATTCATTGTTACGTTGGGACGAAAGCGCCACGAGTCCTGAGCAAAAAACGCAAACTGTGGCTGACGGAACTTGAGAATCTGCGAACCGAATAACGTGTACTTACCATCGTTCAGGAATGCTGTTCGATCGATGGCATTGACACGTCCGGTCAGCGTTGCATAGAGCTGGCCTGCTGTCGCAAGGTCAGTCGCGGAAGCGCCTGGGAAGTTCGCCGTGGTGAAAAGATCTTCCGCCGGGTCACCCTCGGCGATACCGAAGTTTACGTTGCCCACTACGTTTTGAACTGAATCAGAGAATGTCTTGATCAGGTTGTAGTTGCCGCCGAAGTTGAAAGTATGTTTGCCTTTGACCCACGTCAGCGCGTCAGAGAATTCAAAGCTCGGCGTGTTGCGTTTGCTGGAACCGAAGTTCACGCCAAATGCTCTGTTGAACCGTTGCGGAAACGCTTGAACCGCCGAAGCGTCAGTGATTCCGAGAGCGAAGAAGTTCAGATCGAACCCGCCTTGATTAGCGAATTGATCCGGCCCGATTGGTCCGAAGTTTGACTGGCCGCCAAGCATTCCGAATCGCGCCTCGTTAATCAGGTTGGGCGTTAGCGTCGAACGAAGCGACGTGGCGTTGGTCCAACGCTGAGAGTTCTGACCGGCGCTGTTTGGGAATCCCGGAAACGCCGGATCTGTGAAATTCAGGAAGTCGACCGGTTTGCCCCCGAATTCCTGATAGTTCCAAACGTTCGACAAAGCGTGGTTCGAAGTGAGATTGAAGTCGAGGCGAACGGTCGTGAAATAGCGATCCTGACCGCCCTGGCCCACGAAGTTGAATTGCTCACGATTCAGATCGCCCGGGATTGGCAGAATACTGCCGCCCTGAAGAGACGTAGAAGCGCGAATGTCGCCCAGGAGGGCGGCGATGGTTGGATCGACCGTCGACGTAAAACCATTGGCTGCCGCGAGGTTAAGTACATTGACCTGCGCCCCGGACGTCGTCGTGAAAACACCCGTTTGGGCCAACGGGTTAAGAATGGTCCGTTGTCGCAGTTGCTGCTCCGGCAGGCGAAACTCTTCGTAGTTGACGAAGAAGAACGCCTTGTCTCTGCCATCGAAAAGTTTTGGAATACGGATTGGACCACCGACTCGACCACCGTACTGGTTGAGCAGGATTCGGTTCTTCGGAGCTTTTCCGAAATATGTCGGAGCGAGCGTTTGGTTGTTGAAGAAATAGTTTGCCGTGAGGTATGGCTCACGGTGATACCAGTAGAGGCTGCCGCTTAGATCGTTTGTTCCGCCGCGCGTCACAAACTTGATTTGCACGGCGCCATCGCCCGCACTTTCAGCGCCGGGCGCTGCAGTGGAGACGTTTACTTCGCCGATAGCATCGATACGAGGTCGCACAAACGTGAAGAAACCATCGTTTGAGCTGATCAGATTGTCCTGCACGTCGACGCCATCGAGAGTGATGTTGAGCGCGCCTTTTGGCAAGCCGTTCACTGTCGAAGTGCGAGGACGACCGGTTGTCTGAACGCCTGGAAGCAAAGTGACCAGGTCAAGCGCATCGCGTGAAGCCTGTGGTTGCTCGATGATTTGGCGGCCGGTGATCGTTGTACCGACGGTGGCGTTCTGAGTTTGTATCAGCTCACCGCCCACGCCGACGACCTGGACCGTTTCCGTTGGTGTGCCGACTTCAAGCGCGACGTTGACACTCGAAGGAGTACCGACGTCAACTTTGACGTTCTGCAGTACCGCGGTCTTGAATCCGGGCGCTGCAACTGTCACAGAGTAAAATCCGGAGATGAGCGCGGGAACATTAAACGTGCCGTTGTCCGCGCTGGTCGTGGTGAACTCCTGATTGGTAGCGGTGTTCTTAATAGTGATCGCGGCGCCTGACACAACAGCGCCTGTCGGATCGGAAATCGTACCGGCAATCGAACCGGTCGAACCGCTTTGCGCCATGATCGCTGGCGCGCTTAGGAGCAGGAGGAGCGCGATAGCGATTACAGATCGTTTCATGTATTAACCTCCAAAAGATTGAAGTCCAAAATGTGGAACAAGGAGAAGCGTCTGGGGCAGCTTCACTGAAGTGTGCGCAAGCATTATTCCCTCCAGGCGTGAGGGGAATGCCATGATTGACGGGTAGCGTTTGGAGTCGAAGCTTTAGCTTGCCCAGTCGCTGTCAACACCTGGAAGCTATAGCTTGAACTTCAAGCGCGGGTGTATTTCTCCCCGCTGACTCTTGCTTAATTTGGATATGGATCGATTGGAATCTTGCTTGATTTGGATCAAGGGTTGTTCCGATTTTAGGATGTGAATATGTAAACAGAGCTGGTGGTGCTTTACATCATTCACATTGGCCTACAGACAAGTAGTTAAGCTGAGTAGTTTCGGCTTAGACCAAAAGTCAATTTCAAGAACAGAAATGAAGATGGCGCTAGACGTGGCGGGACGTGTTGATACTGGCCAGCTGAATGGATACCTTGACGACTACTAGGCGCGTAATTATTGCTTTTATCGTTTCGTAAGACCAGGTGCGGGTTCGAGCGTCCTTTTATATTCGAAACCTCCTCTAAGCTGCTAACACTTCCCACAGACACTCGGTGTCCCGTCCTTACACCCCTTTACGGTGGAGGTGTCGCATTGTCTCGGAACGGCCGTGCAGTAATCACGACATCCCGCGGGATGAAACGGTTGTTCAGGCTGTCGGCGGGAATTCCTGGAAGGCTGGCCCACGGCGAGTAGATGCCGTTAACGCCAGGCGCCCATTGGCGCGGCGCGGAGACAACACGAATCACCAGCACTTCGGACCCGTTAGGGCCACCCAGCAGCGCAATCAGTAGTTCTGTGTTCTGCGCGTCCCAAACTGTCGCTCCAAACGTTGGGCACTCGCCGGCTGATACCTTGTATGAATACACCGAACCGTTAGGAGCGTCTCCGGTGCGCGAGAGAACGTCGACAGGAGGACGCCATGAGCCGCTTGCAGAGAATCGAACGGTGTGCCAGAGGCGGTATCGTCCACCCGACTCCGCGATGAAAAAGACGTTGATCGAATTAGGTCGCGCCACGATCGCCGCGCTTGTGATGTTGCCGAATCCGCCGCCCAATGCCTGGCCCACATCGCCCCACCCCGAGGCGGTGCGGAAACGACTGAACACGGTCCCGAAGCCGTCGGTCACCGGCCCGAAATTGCTCGCCATGCTGTGGTATAGGACGCTATTGCGGATGGCGAGCATATGCAGTTCGCGCGTGCCGAGGTTGTCATCAACCTGAGTCATCGCACACCGCACTGAGCCCGTCCCGGTCTGGTCGCCTGGACCTGAGATTGCAACTGTAACTATTGACAGTTACCCTCCGTTCAAACGAGAAGTTAGTCTCTCTCGAAACCATGCGACATCTGTTGATCGGGACGCTGCTCTGTATTCTCCCCACGCCAGCACTCCCTCAAACAACGCGTTCACTCTCGCCGCCGCGCCAAGCCACGGGGTCGGTGCGTGATTGGGAACTTCGCCTGACAGCTGACGACCCGAAGGTCCGCGCGATCGCCAAAGCAACCCTGGTCCAGGAGGCGCGACGTTCGTTGCCTTTGCTGAGACGACTCCTCAACCGTAGTAACGAAGATCTGCATAAGGTGACTTTTGAAGTCATCCAGCGGATTGGTCCACCCGCCATTCCCCTGCTCGTGGATCTGCTCCGGCATGAGTGGGCCTCCATCCGCCGCAACGCCATCAGTGAATTGATTGACCTGACACCCCACACAGAATGGATTCAACCGCCGTTGAGACGCGCACTGCGAGACGAGGATTCGACGGTAGCGGGCGATGCAGCACGTGCCCTGGGAGCTTTGGGCAAGAGAGCCAGTCCTTCCGTAGGCGCTCTGGTTAAAACTCTCTCGCACGAGGATCCATACGTGCGCATCTACGCGGCGGAAGCCCTGGCGTCGATCGGTCCAAAGGCGTCGGCGGCGACTAAGGAACTCGCCAGGGCCCTGGACGATCCGATCCCCGGCGTGCGATGGGCGGCGTGTGAGGCCCTCGCAGGCATTGGCCCCGACGCGCGATCCGCAGTGCCGCAGTTGATCGAAGCGCTGAACGATGAATTTGCCTATGTGCGCATCTTCGCCGCCGGAGCGTTGGGAAGCATTGGACCAAAGGCACGGACGGCAACGGAGGCGCTGAGAGCGGCTGCAAACGATCCCACAATGCGTGACGAAGCTGAGTGGGCGTTGAAGCGAATCGCCGGAGTCGAGTCTGGAGAGCCGGTCGTCTCACCATCAGTGTCCGAACGTTCCATCGCCGCTCAACCCGTGACGACGGTGACTCAAACCGGCAATCCTCCAGTTGACTGGGACACGAACACCGGGCGGAATATCGTCTGGAGTGTCGAGTTGGGAGATCAGACGTTTGGCCGGCCCGTAGTTGCCGGCGATGTGGTGTATGTAGGCACTGACAACAGCAGGGGCAAGAACGCCGCCTACCTGAACGAAGCCGGCGTGCTTATGGCTTTTCAGACGAAGAGTGGCGAGCTCCTTTGGCAGGACCTGGCCCCGCGAGTGGAGCGAGGCCTGCGAGAGTGGCTGCTGCCGTCGACCACAAGTGCTCCGTACGTGGAAGGAAGCCGGTTGTACTATGTCACCGCCGAGTGCCAACTCCGCTGCCTTGACGCACAGGGTTTTCGCGATGGCGAGAACGATGGTCCATATCGCGAAGAGGTCTTCCACGACAAAGCCGCGGCGGACATCATCTGGGAGTTGGACATGTGCAGCCGCCTCGGTGTCTTTCCGCATGAAGCCACTAACAGCGACGTCGTGCCTGCTGGTGATCTGCTGATGGTCAGTACATCGAACGGCCAGAACGAAGGCCACACACGTGTCCCCTCGCCGCGCGCGCCGAGTTTGATTGCGGTAGACAAGCACTCGGGTGAAGTGGTGTGGCGCGCAATCGGGGCGGGCGAGCAGGTGCTGCACGGCCAGTGGTCCAGCCCTGTGACGGCGAACGTCAACGGGCGCATGCAGGTGCTCTTCGGCGGAGGCGATGGCTGGCTGCGCGCCTACGACGCACCTACCGGTAATGAAATCTGGCGATTTGACGGCAACCCGAAAGACGCCCCCTGGCTTCCGCGCCCTCGCGTCTTTTCGCGCGGGGCAATCATGGCTTCACCGGTCTTCGCCGGCGGCCTTGTCTTCATTGCGATGGGACAGAGTCCCGGGCACGGCAACGCACCTTCGTTGATTCATGCGATCAGTCCCAACGGCCAGGGAGACGTCACAGGCAGCGGGCTCGTCTGGACTTCACGCGAGGTCGGCCGCGTGGTGGGAACGCCCGTTGCGAAGGATGGTCTGCTGTACGTTGGCGACCTGGGTGGAACGATTCATTGTCTTGACGCGGCAACCGGGGCTACCGTCTGGAAGCATGAGACTCACGAGTCTATCTGGGGATCCATCTTTCTGGCCGGCGACCGGCTTTACGTTGGGAACATGGAAGGTAGCATGACGGTTCTTCGTGCCGGACGGCAAAAGGAATTACTGGCCCAGATGGAAATGGATGCGCCGCTCTATTCACCTCCAGCGCTGCTCGGCGATGCACTTTACCTGGCCACCGCGAAGCGGTTGTACCTCATCGCTGCAAAGCCGTGATCACTGAACCGGAGCTGAATACCGCGCGACGATCACCGTGACGTTATCATGGCCGCCATTACTCAGCGCTCGATCCACAAGGTTGCGGCACGCCGACTCCGCGGAACTCGAGCTGTTCAAAACACTTTCGATCTCGACGTCGTCAACCATATCCGATAGACCATCAGTGCATAGAAGAAGCTGATCGTTATCTTCGAGAAGACAATCATAGACGTCCGGTTCGCATCCACCTTCCCTCGATCCAAGCGCCTTGAGCAGGAGACCGCGTAGCTCCACTACGAGAGGATCATCGGGTGTGTGCGTCCCATCTTCCACGAGGCGCCCGCCTACAGTGTGATCGCGTGTCAATTTAAGAAGCTTTCCACGATGTAGCAGATAAGCACGCGAGTCACCGATATGACCTAGGATCAAACCGTTGCCGTAAATTACAGCGGCGGTCATGGTTGTACACATTCCTGCCAGGGTAGGATCGGCGGCAGCATCACGAAGCAGAGCCTCGTTGATACGACGGAAACGTTCTTTCATCCGCCACATGACCGTATTTCTTTCTTTCGGCCCCCAACGGAACTGCCAGTCGGGAGTGTGCAAAGCCAAACTCAACAGGGTATAGATCGCCTGACGACTCGCAACTTCACCGGCAGCCTCGCCGCCAACACCATCCGCGAGGACCATGCCATAACCTGACTCCTCGAATAGCTCACCCGGCAGCGTCTCGGCTTCACGGAGATTGGTGAGGACCGTCTCCACTGCACGGCCCACACGAACGAGCAGAAAACTGTCCTCATTGTTGGTGCGGACCCGGCCTTTGTCCGACATCCCGTAAAAATCGACGGTTATTCGCGAAGAGAACGGCGATGGTGGCGCTTCATCCGGAGGCGATTTTGACATGTGCGCGCCGAGGTTTGATTCAGAATTATCGCTCATGATGGTGATTCATTTTTTGTTCGGGACTCCCGCTTTTCTACTGTCACAATTTACAGGTGTAACCAGGCTTTGCCGAAAGTGCCTTTGACCTGTGATTGCGGCTATGCCGCCGGATGTGCGGCGAGGCTATGCCTCGCCGTTCAACTATAAGTTGCGTATGGGCTGCGCCCCCGGTTCGGGCCTTTGGCCCGGAAATGCCTGTGCCAAGCCCGAATAGAGGGCATAGCCCAAATGAAATCAAAGCTACCGGCGAGGCATAGCCTCGCCGCACATCCGGCGGCGAAGCCGCAGCGAGGAGTTCTAAAGTGACTTTACGGGCAAAGCCGGTGGCAACGGGAAGGTCAGGCGAGAGGGATCAAGCAACTTCTACCTGGCTGGGCACGCTCAGGTTGAGCTGCCGGGTGGCATTTGCCGCAACTCGACTCAAAACTCCGGCATAGGTCGGAAACGACAAAGGAACCTGGGCAAATTCATCGACGCGCATTCCACCTGCCATAGCGACTGCGGCAACCTGGGCGATCTCCACGGCACGCTCTCCCACGACATGACAACCTAAAATCTCACGCTTTCGTCGCTCAACAATCAGCTTACAAAAACCATCCGTGCGACCATCGATAATCGTGCGGGTGGTTGAATCGAAATTGATCTTCGCCAATACGACATCATGACCCGCACGCGCTTGTGCTTCAGTTAAACCAACTTGTGCATATTCGGGATCAGTAAAGCTGCCGATTGGCGCCACCCGCGGCGGAACTTCCATCGTGAGTCCTTTTACGGCATTCGTTCCGGCTATGAACCCGTCGTGAATTGCCTGTGGAGCAAGCATCAAGCGGCCGGTAACGTCACCGGCAGCGAAGACGTGTGAGGCAGACGTGCAAAGAAAATTATCAACTCGAATAAACCCTCTGTTATCAGTTTCGACACCGGCGTTATGCAGATCCAGCCCCGCGGTATTTGCTAACCAACCGACCGCCGTCACCGCAAGCGCCGCTTCCGCGGATTCGCGGTGTCCGTCTTTGGAAAAATTCATCCGTACGCCTGTCGGTGTCGTTTCAAACGAATCGATGGCGCCGAAACCTTCTTTTACTTCAATGCCGGATTTGCGAAAGCCGGACGCAACTGCGGCAGAAACGTCTTCATCCTCTGCCGGAAGGATTCGCGGGCCGGCATGG
>DASUPZ010000363.1:0-6943 GCA_036280855.1 Pyrinomonadaceae bacterium
TTCGGGTGTGACGACTGCATCGACAAAACCACGCGCGGCTGCATACTTCGCGTCGAGTTCCATATCGTAAGTCTCGCGTACCTTGTCCATCTCCGCCGTCAACGCAGCGTCGGGCGATTCGCCGTTCTTCTTCAACTTCTCGAGCTGGCTGCCAAACACTGCCTGCACTGCCGAGTCGCCTTCCATCACTCCCATGCGACCTGTGGGCCAACTGTAGATGAAATCGGGATCGAAGCCTTGTCCTGCCATCGCGTAATAGCCGGCGCCCGATGCGTGATTCATCGTGAGGACGATCTTCGGAACTGTCGCGGTCGCCATCGCCTCGACAAATTTCGCACCCGCGCGAATGATTCCCGAGTGTTCGGCGTCAGGTCCAACCATGAACCCGGAAACATCCTGTATAAAGAGGAGCGGCGTTTGATGCCGGTTACAAGTCTCGATGAAGTACGCGACTTTTTCCGCTGACTCCGTATAAATGATTCCACCGAACCGCGGCGGCTTTCCCCCCGGGGCGCGCACCATCCCACGATGATTTGCGATCACTCCGACTTGAATACCGGCGATACGCGCGTGCCCGGTGATCATCTCTTTCGCATAATCGGCCTGAAACTCATCGAGATGCCCGTCGTCAAGCAGGCACTCAAAAACTTTTCTCACGTCGTAAGGCTGCCGGTGATCTTCGGGAATGATCTCGTAGAGATCCTCCGCAGGTCGTAAAGGCTCCACGGACTTCTCGGCCACAGCAGCACTCGGCCGCTTCGGTAACTCCGACACAAACTCACGGATCTTCTCAATACAAGCCTGGTCGTCGGCCACTCGATAGTGGGCCACGCCTGACAACTCGTTGTGTGTGCGCGCCCCGCCGAGTGTTTCGTTGTCGATGGTTTGTCCGGTAGCTCCTTTGACGAGGTTTGCGCCGCCGAGACCCATAAACGACGTGCCTTCAACCATGATGATAATGTCGGAAAGCGCCGGAAGATAAGCTCCGCCGGCGATACATGGTCCCATCACCGCCGAGATCTGCGGCACCTTCAGGTAGCGACGCATGATCGAGTTGTAATAGAAAATCCGCGACGCGCCGTACTGACCGGGAAACACACCACCCTGATAAGGAAGATTGACGCCCGCTGAATCGACGAGATAAATGATCGGCACACGCGTGCGCATCGCGATCTCCTGAGCGCGAAGGATCTTTTTGATCGTCTCCGGCCACCACGAACCCGCTTTGACCGTAGCGTCGTTTGCGACGACGACGACTTCCCTGCCCTCAACGCGCCCAACAACAGTCACCACTCCTGCACCCGGTGCACCGCCGTCGTACTGATCGTAAGCGACGAGCAATCCGATCTCCTGCATGTAGGAACCTTTATCGAGCAGAAGGTCGATGCGTTCGCGCGCAGTCAACTTGCCCTGCTGGTGCTGGCGGTCGATCTTGTCTGGTCCACCACCCGCACGAAGCCTCGTCTCGAGTTGATGAAGTTGATCGGTGAGTTCACGAAGGCGTGCCGGCGCTGTGGCTTCAGGAGATCTTTTCATGTGTGTTGGTTGCTGTTCACCGACATTCTACCGCTGTTGCCAGATCATGCGAAACAGGGCATTCGGATTCGTTTTCGGAAGAGTGCCTTCGAAGATCGCAACGCGAGCGCCACGCAACTCCATGATGACGCCGCCGTTCGGAGTCTGCCAGGCGATACGTTCCCCTGCTTCAGTCATCGACTTTGCCTGTTTAGCTTCCCCGTATCGCTTCGAGGTGCGTTTTGCATACGCGTCGAAAAACTCTTTCGCATCCTGCGGTGTATCCCAGGCCGTCAACTGAGCGATAAACACTTCATCAGGCTTCCCCGTCTCGTACATCGCAAAACGATCGCCGCCCCAGCCTTCCGCCGCTTTCTTCGATTCGGCGTCATCACCGATAAACTCATCGAGGATCAGAAAGTAGCCCCACTCACCATTCACGTCCGTGTCGCTACGCTTCCATGTTGGACCAAGAACAGTTTTGAATTCCGGCAATGCAATTTTCTGCGGGGCTTCATAGTCAAAATATTTCTGAGCATGAAGGATCTGTTCGGTTGATTGCGGCAGCTTCGTATACGCCTGCGACACCATCTGCCAACCTCCGGCCCGGTAAACCTGCGTGGCCCATGCAGAACCTTGCTCGTACGGAAACAGCAGCGACTCACGCAACGCACGCGGTGCCTGCTTGAACTGTTCAGTACTCAACTGCTGCGAACCGAGACTGCGAATGAACGCGAGGGCGATCAGCGGGTTCCTTGCCATGTAGTGCGTCATCGCGAGTGTTGCATCGCCTTCGATCAAGGCGTGGGCTGCAAGCTCGGCGTCTGAATCTCCCTTGGGCCACTTCTCAAACCGTTTGAGATTGAAGTGCTGGTCCTGTAGCGCGTGAGTGAGCTCGTGGGCCATCACCGGCTTTTGACCTTCGAGCTCGATCCAGTCTGCGAGGTAAAACTGCTGCGCTTTTGGATCGTAGTAACCCGCGACCTGTTCAGTTAGTAGTTTGATTAAGAACGACCGGTAGGCGAATTCCTTAGGCGCAAGACCAAACGCTTTCAGTAAAACTTCCGCGGCCCGCATTTCCTCGGGAGTCGTGTCGGCATCAAGGTTTTTCATGATCATCCGCTCGATGTCTTCGCGCGACTGCGCGCCGCTCTTCACGGGCCGGAGAATAGCGAGCTCTCGCAGCTCGCTGGTTTCCTTAAGGACTGCGGCGGTGGTCGAAACGATGGCTGCGGTTTGTGCCGTCTCGGTGGCCCCCGCTTGGGCGTGGCCCCGGGGCAGGAAGCTGCCAGCCGATAGACAAAACAGGATCAGCAGGACCAGCCCGCCGCTAATTTTCTTTGACATAATCGTATTTCGCTCTTATAGTCCGCTAAACGTTCACAGCTTAGCTTTGGAGATTCACCTTCGCTTATGAGTTCGGAAGGCTTTGCTCAGATGACAAGCCCCGCTCTTGAAGATGTATTCGGCGTTTGGCACGAAACGCTTTTACGTGTCCGTTACGCCGAAACGGACAAGATGGGCATCGTTTATTATGCCAACTATCTGGTCTGGTTCGAAATCGGCAGGACTGATTACTGTCGCGCGCGTGGATTTTCTTACCGCGACATGGAAGAGAGCGAGGATGCATTCCTCGTGGTAGCGGAAGCGTACTGCCGCTACAAAGCTCCGGCTTATTACGATGACGAACTAATAGTTCGGACACACATTACAGAATTACGTAAACGCTCGCTCCGTTTCGGATATGAGATCGTGCGTGCGTCGAACGGGCAAGTTGTTGCCGAAGGTGAAACGGGACATGTAGTCACTGATTCAAACGGCCGCGTGCGCTCGTTTCCGGAAGGCTACGCGCAACGATTGCTCGCTCCACCTCTGATCAAGCCCTCGCATCCTGGCGCAATGGTGCCAAGCGAAACCGCTCCTGAATGATCTTAATAGGACATATAAGTCTTATACGACCTATATGACCTATACCTCTCGGCGCTCCTAAAATACATATAGGCCTTATAGGTCTTATCCGGCCTATTCCCTGCCACAACTCTACGCCCCACGGTGTTTCAGATCTGAGGCCCCAGAATCTTTGTAACTTTTCTCAACTTCGGTCGTTTTAACTTCGAGGAGTTTTTTCTCCTGCCCAGAAGTTTAAAGCCTCATTGCTACTTGCGATAGCAACAAGGCTTGGATGACAACACAAGCTCAATCGCCTCGCGGCGCAAGCTGCATCATCGACGCCCGCATCTTAGCGCACCAGGTGGAAGAGCTTCAACCAGGGGAGGGTCTTCCATGCGCCGCTATGCGATGCTGTTTGCAGTCGTCTCGCTCTTACTGCCGGCAACTGTGTTCTCCCAAACACCCACGCCCGAGGCAGCACTCAACCACTTTAAGAATGCTTTAAAGAAGATCAGCAATGGTGATCTCGATGGAGCCATTGAGGACTATTCGCGCGCCATTACGCTCAGCTCCCGGTTCGACACGCGCAAACGATCCGGTAACTCCTTCAACACGGGTGAAGCCCCCACTGAAGAAATCACCGTAGTCGATCCGTTCACTGCAAATGCTTACACGAATCGCGGGCTCGCTCGTTTTCACAAGGGTGATTACCTCGGCGCTATCTCCGATTACAACCAGGCACTCCGCATCAGACCGCTTCTCCACAACGCTTATCTCAATCGCGCAGCCGCCCACCGCGCAAGTGGTGACCTGGAGTCCGCTTTAAAAGATCTCAACCGTGCTATCGCACTCAAAAGCGATTTCTTTGAAGCCTACAACAACCGCGGCAGTCTTCACCTGGATCTCGGCGATCACAAGGCGGCACTGGCAGACCTCAACCGCGCGATCGAACTCAACGGCGATGGAGTTGCCGAACCGTTTTACCAGCGTGGATTCACATATCTCGCGATGAAAGAGTTTGACAAAGCCATCGCGGACTTTGAACGCGCGATCAAACTCGCTCCGGAGATGGCCTGGGCATATCACGGGCGCGGCACCGCACGGATGTACAAGGCTGACATGAAGCCGGCGATCGAGGACTACAACCGTGCGATCGAACTCGATCCCAGGATGGCGTGGGCGTATATGAATCGCGGATTGATCTGGGTATTTCTTGGCGACGAGAGTAAGGCGCAGAAGGACTTCGAGGAATGTGTGCGGTTGAAGCCGGAGCTCAAAGCCGAACTCGGGCCGCGGATCGAACTCGCGAGGCACCTGCGGCGCAACGGAGGAAAATAATCGGCGTGTGCAATCGACAGAATAGGTCCTATAAGTCCTATAGGACCTATTGTCCTATTGCTCGTGCGCGAGATTGAGGCGCGTGATCCCATTCGCCCTGCCTGTGCTCTCATCGACGTCGATCAGCGCGCCGCAGATTCGCACATCGCCGGTTGAGTGATCGGCGCGCCGGGCGGTCGCGGAAGTAAAACGCGCGATCACGTCAGACTTGTCCATGCCGATCACGCCCGCATAGCTGCCAGTCATCCCAAGATCAGTCAGGTAAGCAGTGCCACCCGGCAGGATTCTTTCGTCGGCGGTTTGCACGTGAGTGTGTGTGCCCACAACTGCCGACACACGGCCGTCGAGGTGCCAGCCCATAGCGACTTTCTCGGACGTCGCCTCGGCATGCACGTCGACAAGTCGAACAGTGGTTTCCGCCGGTAGCGATTCCAGCACGCTGTCGATTATTCGAAACGGATCGTCCGAAGGCGGCATAAAGACACGCCCCATCACGTTCATCACCGCCACCTTTGTTCCTTTAACATCGCCAACCCAGTAACCACTGCCAGGAGTCTTGGGCGGATAGTTGGCCGGACGGAGTAGTCGCGGTTGTTTTCGAATGTACTCGACCGCCTCTTTCTTATCGAAGATGTGATTGCCGGAAGTCATGACGTCGATACCGGAAGCGAACAACTGCTCGCACAACTGCGGCGTGACGGAAAATCCGCCGGCCAGGTTCTCCGCGTTCATGATCGCAAGGTCGATCTGGTGCTGCTCGCGCAAATCCTGGATACGCTCGAGCACAGCGAGGCGCCCGGGCTTGGAAACTACATCTCCGATCATGAGGACTTTCATAATGTTAGACAGAGTGGGACTGGGCACATAAAAAGACCGCAAATCCTGGATCGTCAATCGTGAAGTTGTGACATCACGATTCGCGATTCACGACTTGCGGTTTCTGGCAGGAGGGAGATCCGCATTTGCCGTTCCGAAGCCGTAATTGAACCTGCAATGACAGGTGGGTGACCTCTTAATGCCGCAGCCTCTGGCAGTTCTTAACGATGAAGAAATGCACTGGCTAAACGACCTCGGTCTCCCTAATCAACGGCGTTGGCTCAATCATCGTAACTCGGTGACGCACACCGCAGAACGTTTCCCTCCGCCGCACGAATACTAACACAAGAGCCCCTGAAAAATCACAAAACGCTCCTGAAAAATTCATGTTGTTTGTGTCTTTTGTGGTCGGAATTTTCGGCGTTTACCCGAGCGTGAGCTTGCCCGCACCGCCCTGCTCGTGCTCGAGAGTGTTTCTGACTTTCAACAGCCGATCGAGCATTTCTGCACACTCGGCGCTGCGCGCTCCGAGTTGCGCGTCGGCCTGTTCGTGCATGTTCTTGAGCCGGTGGAGTTCGTCTGCGATGTGCAGCGCAGCGAGGATTGCGACTTTCAGCGAATCGACTGTGAGTGTGCCCGAGGAGATCTCTCTCATCCTGCTGTCGACGAATTCTGCGAGCTGAATGATGTATTCCGTATCGCCGTCAGATCGAATGTTGTACGTCTGATTGTAGATCTCGACACGAATAGTAGGACTGCTGCTGTTACCTGCTTCCATACTTCCTTTATTGATCATTCGTCCGATTCCGGAGCTCATTTGAACTCCTCTACCATCTCCGGATCGAGAGCGGCAACGGCGTCAAGCATAGCTTCGACTTTCATGCGAATGGTTTCACGTTCGGCGAGCAGCTTCTCGACCTGGCTCTCGAGTCGCTCTTTTTCGTTGAGGACGCTGCCCATGTCGCGATGGATGAGCGCAAGCTCCTTTTCCAAATTCTCTTTTTCCTGGCGCAGCGTTTTGGTGAGTTCGATGGTCCTATAGATCTTATCTTCCAAGTGAGAAAACTTTTCCAAGCCTGACAGACCTACCATCATTTCTCTCCCGACGTTTGCTGAACTGAAAATCGACAGCGATTATCCGCCTTCACGCGTGAGAGCGCAAGACTCATTCTGACATCAGGCGCGATTTATTTTCCTTCAGCGCTGTTCGGCTGCGAAAGTTTCGAGCAGTGACGAAGTCAAACGTGAGTGACGTTCTTCAACTTCTTCATCGCGCAACGTGCGTTCGTCAGAGCGATACTCGAGTCGAAGCGTCACCGAACGTTTCGACGGGGCAATGTTCCCACCTTCGAAAGTGCCGACGAGCTTCACGCTGCGACAATCT
>DASUPZ010000364.1:0-7827 GCA_036280855.1 Pyrinomonadaceae bacterium
CCGCTCCCGCCACACGCAAAACACGACCGCGACATAAGCCACGTACATCACGAGCGTCTCAGCCCCCGTCAGCAGCCGTGTAGCGCGGCCATAACTCCCACTCTCAACCCACATCCTCGGAAACGGCGCCAGGAAACCGATCACCACCGCATCCGGAAGAAACCGCAAAACGTCTCCCACGCCGCTAAACCGTACGTCACCACGTATGTTTGACCGCTGCGCGTTATACCGGTCAAAACCTGCACGACGATTCGAGATTTGCTGGACGGCCCTGGTCCAAACGCCCTCATCGCGTGCCGGCTGTGAAGCCGAAGGGATGGCGAAGGGCGAGGCGGGTGGTCTCGAACCCGGTAACGTCGAGCTTTCGAAACGCGCCGGCACGAGCAACGCGACGACAACAACCGCCAGCATCGCGACCGTATTCCGCAGCATGAACTTCTTCGCACGCGCCATTCGCATCACGAGCAACACCATCGCAATCGCGAGCGCGACAAGCACGACGTTCCACATGTTCCCACGCGCGATCCAAAACAGCGTGATTAGCACGGAACCTGCCGCGCCGAGAACGATCGTCCTGGTCCAATCCGGTTCGCGCGCGAGCAGCATCGTCAAAACAACCATCAATCCGAGCAGCGTAGCGATCGAAAGTGGATCCCGAAGGAGTTGTGTCGAGTGCAACAGGAACGACGGCCACACCGCAACGATCGTCGCCGCAAGCAAGCCCGTCCCGGCGCTGAAGATCTCGCGACCGAGAACGTAAACACAGCTCACGATCGCGAGATAGTAAAGAAGGTTCAGCGGCTCGGCGGCGAGAATGTTATGGCCCACGAGCCGGCCGATAGCAGCAAACGAAACCGAATAGAGATGCGCGTGCAGAGGCGCCCGCGCGTCGAGCCACGCATTCGTTCCGTCCATTTGCCACACCCTGACGAGATCGCTAATCACCGCGCGATAAGTCGTTCCGTCGACGGCAAACGTGAGCCCGATTCCGTTTTCATCAAACGTGCCGGGAAGAAGTTGAAACCGACCAATGAGAAAAATCGTGATGGTTAGAGCCACATGAAAAAGGCCACAAAGAAGCACAAATGACACAAAGGTTTTTGCAGGTTTCATTTGTGGTTTGTGTGCCTTTTTGTGGCTACTCTTCTGCGTCGATTGATTCACGCCAGGCGACGCACAGCTCATCCTTCGCGGGCCAGATGAATCTTCTGACAATCAGCGGAGCGAGAGGTGCGGCGAGCGCAGCACCCACGCCCAAACTGATCAACACACCGGCAACGGCAGCGATTACCGCCGTCTCGCCGAGATTCAGAGAATTCAGCACTGACGCGCGCTCCTTCGAGTCCATCGTCTCATTGCCGCAGCAGATTCCGTAGAGCTCTTTGTTCCAACGATTCGCAACGCGCTTTCCTAGTCGCTTAATGTCGTCGAGTGGTCCCATGGTCGGCTCTTCATAGGTTACCTCGAGGTTCGGATCGTCCTTGCGAGCAGGATCGGCGGCGAGCGCTTTCTCGCGCATTCCGATCAGCACGAGCAGTGCCTCGTCGTCCTGCTTTTGTTCGTTGAGTTGATTCGCGGCTGCAACAACTTCATTCAAGTCTGACATCCTTGGCTCTCCTTAACCGTTATGATTTCTGGCCGCCGAGTTTCGCATCGGCCCGCCCATAAAGTGTGTATGTAAGTCCCAGGGGATTTCGCCCTTCCAGGAGAAAATGACGCCGCGCTTTCCAAAGCGCAGTGCCGATGTTGTCACCTGCAAACAGTGCGTCAAACACTTTCCTCGCAAACGCATCAGCAAACACACCGGTCATCGGGCTCTCGGTGCCGATCACTGCCGACGCGTTGTGATCGAGAAACAGGTCAACCAGCCCACTCGACATCGACGGCACGAGATCCGCCGACTGGCACATGTTGAGAAACACGATCGGCCGGCGCGGTCGTGCAAAAAACTTCAACAGCCGGAGGTCTGCCTCTTTGATCTGCGAATCGCCGAGATAGATCCACGATTCGCCGGCCATCTTCGAAGTTAACTCCATCAACTTCTCGAGACCCGCTGCGGCGGGAGATTCTTCGTTTCCAGCCTCTTTGCGAATTCCTTCGATGATGCGTTTGAGCGACTGCACTCCGTCTGCCATCAGCAGGCCCGGACGCGTCGCCGCATATCCGTGGCAGTAGAAGTAGAGCAGATGCACCGCCGGATCGCGAATCAACTGATCGACGAGAGTTTTTTGATCACTGATCGGAGTGCTGACTACGAGCTCACCCTTCGCCGCAGTTTGATAATCCTCAAACATCTTTCTTTGCGACGGCGCATCGCCGAAGCTCGGATCGAGTGCAAACAACACGTTGATTGGCCGGTCGTCGATGCGATCCTTTTTCGGTCCTCGCGTGACCTGTTCGATCCGGTAGCGACCGCCCCAAAAGCGAAGCGGATCGACGGGCTCATCTTTCCGCGCGGGCGGATGAAGAATGCTCCACGGGAAAATGAAATCACCGTAATCGGCGGCGTAGGTGATCTGAATGGTGGCGCCGTCGTTATTCATTAACGCTGCGGTGATCTGTCCGATGCGCTCAGATGCACCTTCCTGATCGGCTGTTCGTGTGTCGAATAACAGTGACCACGCCTGCATACCGAGATCGCGCAGTTCGGCGAGGTATGTGTCGTATCGAGCAGCTGATACTGTCAGTTTGTGCGCGTAGTTTGTGATGACGAGCCTGGTCCAAAAATCACGCACCCGGGCGAGCAGGTTCGTCAGATCAGTGTCACTGATATTGCGAAATACGGAGACGTTTACTGTTTTGTCTTCCGCGGATCTAAAAACGAAATCGAACGTAAATCCGAGGGTAACGGGGCGCACGTGGATCGACGCGAGTCGAGCGTGTGAGGCGCCGGCCAGGCTCAAGCCTTCCGGTTCCTTGTCTTCCCAGACGAGCCGGCGTGCAGCCATGTCGCCGTCAATCGACATACCCTCGGCGGCAATGATCGCAACTTCGAGCGTGACGATGTCGAGCAGGTCGAGCTTCTCGTCGAGTATGCGGATTTCGATTCGCCCGGGACGATCGGGGTCGAAAAAAGGATCGATGTCTAAACGGAAGAGTGCAGATTCGCTATCTTCGTTGAACGGCCATTTGATGGTGACGAGGCGGTCAGTAATTTTGAATCCGCGCAACGGCGTGGCGAGGATGTGAAGTGTCAGAGTTTCCTTTTCTTTGCGCGGGTTCTCGACTTCACGTTCCGCGGGAAGGTTTGAAAGGATTCCGGTTCGCTTGAGACGAATCGCGACTTCGAGTGTGTAGAGGTTGTTGGCGACGAGCGGCTCGTCGTCGGGCACTTTCGTCGCTTCGTCGAGACTGTCGCCTGGATAAAGATGATCTTCGTAAAGCGTGACGTCGGTGTAACGCTTAGCTTCGGATGGTTCGGGTACGGTGACACCGCCGGTGTTTGTATCCGCGCCTTTGACACGGCGCTCAGGTTCAGCAGGAGTTATGTCGAAAGGATCCTGGGCGGTTATTTCGAAAGGATCCTCTTCGTAATCAATGATCACTCGCGGCTTTTTGCCGGTACCCGTTGGTGCCGGCGCGGGCGCGGGAGGCGGCGGAAGGCGCATTGGAAACTCGTTCGAAACCGGGAGTTCCTCTGCCGGCGCGGGCGGCTGTGGTTCGGCTTTTTTCAACTTCCGTTTCGTTCTGCCAATGCCAAGAAGCCCGATTCCGAGCACACCGGAAAGCGCCGATCCACCCAGCGTTTGATTGCGTGTGAGCAGGTTGTTATCAATCCTGCTTTGCAACTGCTGAAGCTCGAATTCTTGCCGATACGCGTCCGCGATAACCACACTCATCCCCAGTTGAGCTTCGACAGGCGAACCGTCCGGGCCCGCGGGCTCCATCGGAATAACCCATTCACTCTTACCTCGCGCGAGCGGCTGAAGCGGCGCGCGTAAACCTTCGTTCACAAGACCTCGGGTCGAGGTCAAAAAGAATGAGGCTTTTACGTCGTAATCCGGCGGCAACGACAACCCGCGTGGTGGTTCGTAAGTGATGCGGCACACGTTGGCCCAACCGCTCGCGACCGTGGTAGGCCAACTCACTGTAAGGGTGCCATTACTTTCCGGACCGATCATTGCTGACGGCGAGTCGGGGGCGACCGGCGCGCCCGGTGGGATCGCGATGCCCGGGAGGGTCGCGAGTTTTGCGCCGAGATCGATTTCGAAAGAGTTTGTCTTCGTGGGAAGAAAGCTGTAGATAAAACCAAGCACAGCGATACCGATCAGCGCCGCTCCTATAAGATACAGAGGAACGCTGAATTTCGATCGCGCCGGCTGCCGAATGATTGCGGCCACGAACCGCAGATTAGCGCAGAATTACGCGGATGGCACCAGTTTTATTGAGCATTGATGTGGGGACGTCGGGTGTGCGGGCGGCGCTGTTTGACGAGCGCGGCAATGAAGTGCCCGGGGCGCAGGCGAGAAGCAGCCGTGAAGCGATCGGCGCTTCTGATTTTGCCGAACGCGACGCCGATGTGCTCGTGGATGAGGTCGTGAAGACGATCGACGAGCTGTTTACGTTTGAGTCGTGTCGTGCGGGGCAGATCGAGTTGATCGCTATCTCGGCTTTCTGGCACAGCTTGATCGGGATCGATGCTGCGGGTGTTCCCACGACGCCGTTGTTGACGTGGGCTGACACGCGTGCGGCGCAGTATGCAAAAAACCTGCGTGCGGAGTTTGACGAATCTGAGATTCACCTGCGCACGGGCTGCCGGTTTCACGCGAGTTACTGGCCTGCGAAGTTGCAATGGTTGAAGCACGAGCGTGCGAAAAGCTTTTGTGCTACGCGCTGCTGGCTTGGGTTTGCCGAATATCTTTGCCTGCGTTTGTTTGGTGAAACTGCGACAACTATTTCGATGGCTTCTGCGACAGGACTGTTCAATCAAAGAGGTTGCGAATGGGATTGGAATTTTATTGATGCGTTAGGCCTTTCTCGCGACACATTGCCTGAAATCAAAACGCGCTTGAGCTCGTCTCTTTCAGACACTTTCGCGACGCGGTGGCCGGCGGTGGCAAACGCGCGACTCGTCACGATCGTGGGCGACGGCGCGGCAAACAACATCGGCGCCGGGTGTTCCACGAAAGACAAGATCGCATTGATGATCGGAACGTCGGGCGCGATGCGCGTCGCGTTTGCAGGTGAGCCGCCGCAACCGATTGCGCCTTCGCTCTGGAGTTATCGAGTTTCCGATCGTCGCGTGGTTGTGGGCGGCGCGCTTTCCGACGGTGGGGGACTATTGCAGTGGTTTCTCAATTCGCTCAACGTCAAAATGGAAACGTTGCACGAAGAGATCGCTGCACTCGAACCCGACGCGCACGGTCTCACAGTTTTACCGTTCTGGTCAGGCGAACGAAGCACAGGCTGGTCTGCTGATGCACGTGGCGGGATCTTTGGCCTGCGACAACAAACTACGCCGGCCGAGATCGTGCGTGCAGTGCTCGAGTCGATTGCTTATCGCTTCGCGCTGATCGCCCGCGATCTCGACGCGCTCGCACCTGGAGCGACGATAGTTGCGTCAGGAAACGCATTGCGTTCTTCGCCCGTGTGGTTGCAGATCACGGCCGATGTTTTAGGTCGTTCTTTGATGTTTGGCGGAACGCCGGAAGCATCGAGCCGCGGGGCTGCCTTGCTTGCGCTTGAGGCGGTGGGCAAAATAGGGGGCATTGAGAAAGATTCGATTTCAATTGAACAGGTGTTCGAGCCTGACATGGCGCGCCACACGCGCTACCAGCACGGCCTCGCACGCCAGGAAGAACTCTACGATCGACTATTGCGAGGGTGAAATAGGTCCTATAAGACCTATACGACTTATATTCTAAACAGAGGAACCCTAACCGATGAGCGCGCCCGTGCAGAAAGAAAACTCCAACATCAACCCCGAACTCGATCAACTCTGCATCAACACGATTCGAACCCTGTCAATCGACGCCGTGCAGAAAGCAAACTCAGGCCATCCGGGTCTGCCACTCGGCGCCGCTCCGATGGCCTACGTTCTCTGGACGCGCTTTATGCGCCACAACCCGCGCAATCCGAAGTGGGAAAATCGCGATCGTTTTCTGCTCTCTGCCGGCCACGGTTCGATGTTGATCTATTCCCTCCTTCATCTCACGGGTTACGATCTTCCGCTCGACGAACTGAAAAACTTTCGCCAATGGGGCTCGCGAACTCCCGGCCATCCGGAATACGGACTCACGCCGGGCGTCGAGATCACCACTGGCCCACTCGGGCAGGGTTTCGCCAACGGCGTCGGCATGGCGATGGGCGCCGCTCACCTCGCAGCGAAGTTTAATAAAGACGGTTTTCCACTCATCGACTCCTATGTTTACGCGATCGTCTCCGACGGCGACTTGATGGAAGGCGTCGCTGCCGAAGCTGCTTCACTCGCGGGCCATCTGAAACTCGGCAAGTTGATCTATCTCTACGACGACAACAACGTCACGATCGAAGGTTTCACAAGCCTCGCTTTCAGCGAAGACGTGCCGAAGCGTTTCGAAGCGTACGGCTGGCACACGCAGGTAGTTGAAGACGGAAACAACCTCGACGATATCGAAGCTGCGATTCGAGAAGCGCAATCGGTGACAGACAAGCCGAGCATCATTTCAGTCAAGACTGTCATCGGTTTCGGAATGCCGACGCAGGGCACGCGCAAAGCGCACAGCGATGCGCCGGGTGAAGACGCCGTGCGCGAAACAAAGCGCCATCTCGGCTGGCCTGAAGACCAGCAGTTTTACATTCCCGACGATGCGCTCGCGCATTTTCGCAAAGCGGTCGAGCGCGGCGAGCAACTCGAAAACAAGTGGCGCGAGTTGGTTGAGAAATACGAAACGGCCCATGCCGAAGACGGCAAACTCTGGCGTACGATGACGAGCGCTGAATTGCCCGAAGGCTGGGAAGATCACCTGCCGAAGTTTGAGGATGCAAAACCGGTCGCGACGCGCGTTGCCAGTGGTGAAGTGATCAACGCGCTCGCGAAGGTGTTGCCGATGCTGATCGGCGGCTCGGCGGATCTCGGCGTTTCAAACAACACTGACATCAAGGACGGCAAGAGTTTCGCCGCAGGTGCTTACGACGGGCGCATTCTGCATTTCGGCGTGCGCGAACACGCGATGGGCTCTGCGCTCACGGGCATGTCGCTCAACGGTGGTTTGATTCCGTATGGCGGAACGTTCATGACGTTCTCTGACTACATGCGTCCGGCCATTCGCCTCGCGGCACTGTCGGAAGTGCAGGTCATCTACGTTTTCACGCACGACTCGGTGGGCCTGGGCGAAGATGGACCAACTCACCAGCCGATCGAACATCTCGCCGCGTTGCGCGCGATTCCACACCTGTTTGTGATTCGTCCTGCTGATCCCGCGGAAGTGAGTGAGGCGTGGCGCATCGCGATCATGCGGCGTCACGCGCCGACAGCGCTCGCCCTCACGCGACAGAAGGTGTCGCTGATCGATCGTAATCGTTTTGCAAAAGCAGATGGACTCAGACGTGGTGCTTACGTACTTGCGGATAGCGCGACAACGCCGAAGTTGATCCTGATGGCTACCGGTTCGGAAGTTTCGCTTGCGCTGGAAGCTCACGAAAAGCTCGAAGCTGAAGGTGTATCGTCGCGCGTCGTTTCGATGCCCTGCTGGGAATTGTTTGAAGAGCAGTCGCAGGAGTATCGCGACGAAGTTTTACCACCGGCGGTCACGGCGCGCGTGGCCGTGGAGGCCGGCGTGCGGCAGGGTTGGGAGCGATATGTTGGTCCAACGGGCGACGTGATCTGTTTGGATCGATTTGGTGCTT
>DASUPZ010000365.1:0-3611 GCA_036280855.1 Pyrinomonadaceae bacterium
AGCCCTGACTTCCATCTCGATGCACGTCCAGCAGGGTGAAGTGGTCACACTGATCGGAGCCAACGGCGCCGGTAAAACCACAACCCTCCGCACCATCACCGGCTTACTCCAGCCGCGTGTGGGACAAGTCATTTTTGAAGGCGAAGACATCAGCGCCAAGCCGACGCATAAACTCGTCGCGCGCGGAATTTCAATGTCGCCGGAGGGTCGCGGCGTCTTCGCGAATCTTTCAGTTCGCGAAAATCTGCAAATGGGCGCGTACCTGAAAAAGAACAAGACCGAAATCGCGGCCGACATGGAACGTGCTTTCAGAATGTTTCCGCGCTTGAAAGAACGTGAATCGCAGAAGGCGGGAACATTGTCGGGCGGTGAGCAGCAGATGCTCGCGATGGGACGCGCGTTGATGTCGAGACCACGATTGCTGTTGCTCGACGAACCTTCGTTGGGCCTGGCGCCGCTCGTGGTCCATACGATCTTCGAAGCAATTGATGAGATTAAGAGTGAGGGTACTACGATTCTTCTGGTCGAGCAGAACGCGCATGCAGCGCTGGGCCATTCCGATCGCGCCTACGTTCTCGAAACCGGAAGAATAGTGATGGAAGGTCCATCAAAAGACCTGGCCAATGATCCCAGGATTAAAGAAGCCTATCTCGGTGAGTAGACCTGGCAGTCGTCGCCGTTCAATTTCGATTTTCTCCCAGCGACAGCGGTCTACTTACTACCTGCGAAAAGCATTTCTCCCGGCCGCCATCGTCCTGATGGCCCTTGCCTTCTCCTGTACACGGCCAACGGAAGTCAAAGAAGAAATCGATCGCAGCCCGATCAAGATCGGTTATTTCGGCGATCTGAGTGGTCCAACTTTCAACTTCGGACGCTCGGCGTACAACGGCGTCGTCATGGCCGCCGACGAGATAAACCAGGCAGGCGGAATCAACGGGCGCAAAATCGACGTCGTGATCGAGGACGATCACGGTAGTCCTGAGGACGCAGCGCGACTGACGGCGAGGCTCATCGACGAAGACAAAGTCGTTGCGCTCATCGCCGGCGGCATTTCGGGCATCAGCCGTGCGGCCGCGCCGAAAGCACAGTCGTCTCACATACCTTTGATCTCACCTTCGTCGACGGACCCTGCGGTTACGCAAACCGGCGACTACATCTTTCGCGCATGCTTTGTCGATTCGTTTCAGGGTGAAGTGATGGCTAGCTTTGCCGCAAACTCGCTCAAAGCGCAGAAGGCCGCGATCCTTTTCGATTTCAATTCACCTTACGGTCGCGGGTTGTCCGACTTTTTCAAACTGAGCTTCACGAAGCTTGGCGGGCAAATCGTCAGCGAGCTGTCGTACGCGCAGGGTGATGAGGATTTCAAAGGCCAGTTGAGCTCGATTCGATCTGCGGAACCTGACGTGATCTACATTCCGGGTTACTACGGCGACGTCGCTCGCATCGCGAAACAAGCACGCATGATCGGGCTGGAGCAACCGCTGCTCGGCGCCGATGGCTGGGACGCGCCGGAACTATGGCAGTTGGGTGGTGACGCGTTGAACGGAGCCTACATTTCCACCCACTACTCGATCGACGATCCGTCGCCCTCGATTCAAACGTTTGTCGAGTCGTACAAGCAGCGTTATCAGAATTTGCTTCCGGACGCGCATGCGGCGCTCGCCTACGATGCTACGCGATTGTTATTCGACGCGATCACACGCGCGGGCACGACTGACAGCGGCAAGCTTCGCGACGCCCTCGCGCAAACGAAAAACTTCGCGGGCGTGACTGGAGTGATCAGCATGGACGGTGATCGCAACGCCGTAAAACCCGCTGTGGTCTTGAAGCTCCAGGATCTGAAATACATCTACCAGGAAACCATCCCACCATAAGCCTGGACATGATTTACAAGATTTTCATGATTAACAAGATTTCATGCCTTATCATGTAAATCTTGAAAATCCTGTCAATCATGTCCAAGGCGTGCTTTGGTGAGTGCCTCCTGGACGGCATCACGCGCCGTTCCACCAATCTGCTTTTTTGAATTGATGGTCCGCTCCAACGACAACGCCTCATAAACATCTTCATCAATCAGCGGCGAAAACTGGCGCAGTTCCTCAATACTCAATCCTTCAAGCTCTTTCCCCATCTCGATCGCGCGCGTCACAATCTTCCCCACGATCTCGTGTGCTTCTCTAAACGGCACGCCTTTGCGCACGAGATAATCGGCAAGCTCGGTGGCGTTCATGTAGCCATGCATCGACGGCTGCGTCACGCTGATGTTCCTGATCACAGTCGCACTCACGTTTAAACCCGAAGCCGTCGTATCGAAAGCATCAAACACAGCTTCCTTGTCTTCCTGCATATCTTTGTTGTACGCGAGCGGCAGTCCTTTCAACGTCGTCAACAATCCCAGCAAGTCACCAAAAACGCGGCCGGCTTTACCGCGAACAAGTTCCATCGAATCAGGATTTTTCTTTTGAGGCATCAAACTCGATCCCGTGGCAATCGCGTCGCCGAGTTGAAAGAACCCAAATTCGGTCGAGGCGTACAGAATGATGTCTTCCGCGAGCCGCGAGAGATGGACCATGATCAACGAACACGCGCTTAAAAAGTCGACACAGAAATCGCGATCGCTGACCGCGTCGAGACTGTTCTGCGAAACGCTTTCAAAGCCGAGTGCGCGCGCGAGTGCTTCGCGATCGATGGGATATGAAGTGCCCGCAAGCGCCGCGGAGCCAAGCGGCAGAATGTTTACGCGCCGCCGGATTTCGATTAAGCGTTGTCGATCGCGCAGGAGCATTTCGAAGTAGGCGAGGCTCCAGTGTGCGAGCAAAACAGGCTGTGCACGCTGGAGGTGTGTGTAACCTGGAATTACGACGTCGCGATTGTTTTCGGCAAAATCCAGGAACGCGGATTGGAGATCTGTGATGGTGGCGTCGAGCTGATCGATTGAACCGCGGATCCAGATCCGAAAGTCGGTGGCGACTTGATCGTTGCGGCTGCGTCCTGTGTGCAGCCTGCGGCCGAGATCGCCGGTCGCTTCAATCAAACGCGATTCGACGAACGAATGTACGTCTTCGGCGGTGGCATCGTTGAAATAGGTTTCATCCGTGCGGCCTTTTTCGAGAATGGCGTCGAGTGCGCCGCGAATTTTATCCGCGTCATCCGCGGCCAGCACACCCGCGGCCTTGAGCGCCTGGCAATACGCGATGCTCGCGATAACGTCTGCCTCGAAAAGCCTGCGATCGAACCGAAAAGAATTATTGAACTCCGCAAACTGCGGATCCATCTTCCCTTCAAATCGCCCACCCCAAAGCTTCTTTCCTTCAGACATCTACCCGTCTCCAAAAGTTTGACTCGCAAACAACTGCCGTGGTAGTTTATGCATCTATGCACTGTTTATGCAAGTTGATTGCATATTGATATATGAATAAGCGAGATCGGCAGCAAAAGATCCTGAGCTTGATCCAAGCCCGGCCCATCGGCACACAGGAAGACCTGCGTCTCTTGCTCGAACGCGCGGGCGTGCCGTCGACGCAGTCGAGCGTGTCTCGTGATTTGGAAGAGCTCGGCGTCGTCAAGCAACACGGCTTTTACACGCTGCCGCGCACAAACGGCGGCCCGCG
>DASUPZ010000366.1:0-6554 GCA_036280855.1 Pyrinomonadaceae bacterium
CGCAGCCAGAGCGACCAGTCGTTGGCCGGTTTTACTGTTTTCGCAGGCACTGCTTCGATCGCAGAACTCATCTCACCTAAACTCCTATGCGCTGCCGCCCGGCGTTCCGATCAAATACTGGTACACAGCGCTCATATCGTCGTCAACCGGCGCCACCGACTCGACGTTCAGCTCACCATCGGCGACAACGCGATTCAGCAACAGGTAGAAACGATCGGCGTCGCGCGTTTTCACAAACAAGCCGCCGCGATCGTCGTGCAGCCGGGCCTCAACCACATGGTCCTGCGCGAAAACGTAAGCAGCGAGTTTCGACGGCTGATCGCAGCGGATCAGGATCTGCATCGGGTGCTCTTCCATCTCGTCGCGCACACCGTGAATGTTGCCCTCGGCAACGATGTAACCGTTATTGACCAGCACGACACGGTCCGACATCATGTCGACCTCGTGCAGGATATGCGACGAGATGATCAGGTGCAGGCCTTCCGCGGCAAGCTTGCGAAACAGGGCAATCGTTTCCGCGCGCACCATCGGATCGAGACCGTTGAGTGGTTCGTCGAGAATCAAAACCACGGGCTCGTGTGCGATCGACTGCGCAAGCCGGATGCGCTGTCGCATGCCCTTGCTGTAGCCCGCTACTTTTCGATCCGCAGCCTCGACGAGATTGACGCGTTCGAGCGCTATCTGGGTCAGATCAGTCGCACGCTTTTGCTCGAATCCATGGACCAGCAGGAACGAGTTGATAAACTCGCGGCCCGTCATGCCTCTCGGGAAAGAGTCAAATTGCGTACAGTAACCAACGCGTCGAAAGAGTTGTTCGGGACGATCAGTTGGGATACCCAGAATCGTGATCGATCCACGCGTCGGACGCAGCAGCCCGGTCATGAGGTTCATCAACGTCGACTTCCCGGCTCCGTTTGGTCCGACGAGACTCGTGATGCCCGGCGCGATCTGCAGATTGACTCGATTCACGCCGAGTATCTCGCCGTAGAACTTTGAGACGTTGTCGAAGACGATCAATTGATCAGAAGCAGACATTAACGTACGACCTCGTATGCTTTCACCTTCCACGAGAGCAACGCCAAACAAATTGCGCAAAGGATAAACAGCACGGTCCAGGAAGCCCAGAGCGGCGGCTCCAGCAAAAGCACTTCTCGCAACACGGTGCCGTCGAAGTCTCTTATCGTACGCTTATCCCAGAGACGATCGAAGGTGCCGAAAAGACCGGCGGTGACGTTGTTCATCAACTGCCCAATACTAATGATGTTTCCCCAACGCGTTAGAAAGACCTCGTTGATAAAAGCGCCCAACACTGACGGAATGAAAAATATGCCGAGCAGCGCGCCGCTCGCGACGATGCGCCACTTCAGCAGCGCTGAAACTGTTTGCGACATCAACGCGAGCAGCAGAATCCAAACGCCGCCGGCGATGAATATCGCGCTCGCCATCCAGAAATTGCTTCTGAACCATGCAAAACCTTCCAGGTACGACTGGAAAAAAAACAGTAACAACTGCGGGATCCACGTGATCGCCGAAAGCAGGATCAACAGCACCGACATCTTCCCCACGACGTACTCCGTGCGCGAAAAAGGCCGGCAAAGATAGAGCGGCAACGCGTTATTTCGCAGGTCACGCGAGACGAGTGGTGGTCCAACCAGGAGGGCAACAAAAAATGCAAACCCGCCCTGGATGTTTACGAACGTCTGAAAGAAAGAGCCGTCGATCGGGATTAGCTCTTTCGCGTTGATGCTCATGATCGCGAGCGCGGTGACGTTGTGGTGCAGGTAGATCAGCACTGCTTCAACGAGTATCGGCAGAAAACAGATCACGTAAAAGGCGGTGAACAACTTGGAATTGAAAACGCCACGATAAGCGTGTCTCGGAATGATCAGGAACCGGCTCCACTCGGGAGTCAGCGCTCCGGCGTAACGCTTGTACGTTTGCTCATAAACCGCCATTGCCGTTCTCCATCGCCTTAAGGAAGATGTCTTCGAGAGAATCCCGCTTGTAACTCAGACGCCGCAGTTGCACCTCTGCTTCAGCGGCGAGCCTATACAAATCTCGAACTTCTACACCTTCCTGCAAAACTACCTTCAACCTGTGATCGCCAGACAGCGCGTACTCGCAACCGAGTTTTGAGAGCGCTTTGACAAACTTCTCCTGATCGCCGCGTGTTTCGAGCATCAGGAACTTACGATTTGATTTACGTTCTTCTTCGAGATTGCAGTAGACGGCGATCTGCCCGTCGCGAAGTATCAGGATCTCGTCGCAGCACTCTTCGACGTCGAGCAAAAGGTGCGACGAGAGCACGATTTGAGCATGACCGCTGTCGCGAATCTCGCGTATCAACTTGATCATGCGCAGGCGTGCCGGTGGATCCAGTCCGTTTGTCGGCTCGTCAAGGAAGATCAACTTTGGACCATGAACGATCGCCTGCGCGAGCTTGGCCAGTTGCTTCATTCCGAGCGAGTAGGTTTCGAGACGTCGATAGCGGGCCTCGCCGAGTCCGACGTAAAACAGCGCCTCGTGTGCTCTTTCGAGAGCAGCTTCAGCAGGCAGGCCCGACAGTTCACCCATCAGGCGAACAAAATGAACTGCGCTCATCTTCGCGATGAACGAATCGCGCTCGGGCATGTAGCCGATTAGCGATTTGATCTTATTCGCGTCGCTGGTGATGTCGTGGCCGAAAATCTGTGCAGTGCCTGCTGAGGGCTGGTGAAACCCGAGAAGCGTGTGGATGAGCGTCGTCTTGCCGGCGCCGTTTGGACCGAGCAGACCGATCGCTCTTCCGCGCAAATCGCCGCGAAGGTTCTTTAGTATTTGCCGGCGACCGAAAGATACGCTGAGCCCGTGAAGGTCGATTACCGGCGGCTCGACATAAGCCGATTGAGCTTTGATCGGTTCCTGGGGAACCGAAGCAGGAAGTGCCATACTGTTTTTATAACGCTGTGTCCTGATAATTCCAAATGAATCCGAGTCCGAAGACCGTACCCATTAGCAGAAAGGCGACAATGCATGCTAACGCATCCGACGGCGCTAAAGTTCTGCCTATCGCAAGAATTTCGATCAGGAATACTGGGACGTTGAGTATGACAGCTGAGGCGAGTGGAAACAGCAGTGCTGGTCTACAACCACCCATGCGTTGACGCAACCAGAAGAGTGCGGGAGCGTAAGCGAGTGAGAACAGCAGTGCTGCGATGATCAAGGTGATGGCTGTCGTGCTCGCAACGTCGGTAAAGTTGGCCATGATGAGTAGCAGGCCGGCGAGCCACGAGACGAGTGAGATTGAAATGATTCTCATGATAAACCCTTGACAGGATTACAGGATTGACATGATTTACATGCCAATCCTGGTAATCTTGGAAATCCTGTCTAGTTACTTCTTACCGCCCATACCGCGTTGGATGATGTTCTGCATCTCGAGGGCGTTTGGCATACCCAGGAGTGTTGCAGGTCCTATCCCGAATGGTCCACCTTCAGTGTTCGCCGCAATCGTGATGCTGTCGCCTTGCGCATAAGCGTACGCAAGTGTTGGCGCCATGTCGGCTGCGATTGCGCTCACTGCTTCTCTTGGTCCACTCGGAAGTTTGCCGGCGGCACTCGCAACACCAGTCGGAACCAACCCGCCGAGGTTGTGGTAGAAGATTGCCGAGAAGTTTGCGTTACCATCGGCAGGAAGACCCGCGGTAAATTTCGCTGAACGAAGTAACGACAAACCACTTTCCTGCGACCTCAGTGCTCTCTCCACAAGCGCCCTGCTCGGACCAACGATCAGGTAACCATTCGCGTAAGCGTAGTTCACTTCGATTAACCCGAAACTCGTCGACTTGAGCGTGTAGTAAGTGCGGCCACCCAAATCGGCCTTGTCCCAGGCCAGACCGGCTTGTCCAAACCTCGCAGCTTCCTTGTTGACCTCGGCAACTACGTGCTCGAGCGTCTGCTGGAGATGCGCGGGATCGTTAACTTCAAACACCAGCTTCCACGAAGGTGTAGGGAGGAGTGGGCCATCGATTGCGAAGGCAAACTCTCCACCAAGCGGTGCGGCGATATCGTTGCGGATGTTTATTCCGCGTGCGGTTTGCTGCTGCTCGAGGTGTTTGACAAGCTCGGGCGAGACCGTTCCGAGCACGCCGAGAAGATCGTCAACGAGTGTCGCTGGATTCTTCACTACGAAACCGGCGACGACGTTTGCATCCGGTGAGATGTACTCCAAAGAGCCCATCGGACCAGGTGCTGCCAGCCACGCAGGAATGCCACGCTGTGCATCGTTGAACGAGAGCGACGCCTGCGTATGGGTCTTGCCGTTTGTGTCTTTCTGGTCCAGAACGAAGTACTTCACGCTCAGGATGCCCAACTGGTTCAACGCGCTTTCAGTCTTAGCCGCATCTTTTTCCTTCGCGCGCTCGGCTGCTGTTTGCGCTACAACCTGTTCGAGATTGGCTGCAACGACCAAACCTGCGCCTTCCTGGTAAACCTGCGCGATGCGGTTACGGAACGGAGTAGCAGTGAAACTGCTCACACCGCTATTCGCCTTCAGCGACGCGAGACTCTGGATTTGCTGCAACTTCGGACTCGCGGCCAACAGGTTGTCCTGAATCCAAACGTAAAGCCTGTCTTTCTTGTCGTCAGCCGGCGTAGTGGCAGTCGCTGGATCCGTGATGAACTGGATGTCGGGCCTGCCCTTCTTATCGCCGGCGTACTTCGCAATTTCCTGCTCGACGAACGCTCTGAAACCTGCCGAGTTCTTCAACTCAGCCAGCACGAGCGGATCGCTCGGCTCGCCTTTGGCAGCGTCAATCGAAACCGAGACGGCAATCTCATCGCCAAGATAAGAACCAAACTGGCGAATCGTTTCCACGACCTGGTCCATGTTCTGCGATCTGCCCGACTGCTCTTTTTCCCACCACTGGCGCAACGCTGCGTTCTGGCTTATTCGCTCCTGGATTACGCGGTGTGATTCGGCAATCGAGTTGGCGAGATTTGGCAACGCTGCGTAAACCACGGTGTTCTCAGGCATCAGATCCAGCAGGTGCGTGGAATGACGTACGCCCGGTTGCTGAACTCCCTTCAGCTCGTTCTTGAGCGACGCGAGTCCTGACAACACTGACGCGTAGTGGTTCGCATTGCGGCTCCACGCGACTTCGTCTTTTACCGGAATAACCGAGATCGACGGATTCGTGGTGACCTGATCGCCTGCGCGAAGCACGCGATCGCTGCCCGCGTGATTCACGTTTACTTCACCTTCAATTACTGAAACTCGCGAACCCTTCGTTCCGCCGTTGACTGAAAAAACAGTGCCTGTAACGGAGACGAGTGAATCACCACTCTCGACAAACAGTTTTCCATCCTTCTGCTTGGCGGCTTCGACGACGATGCTGCCGCGGTTGAGGTGAATCGTTGTTCCATTACCGTTGCGAGTGATGTAGAGCTCAGAGCGATCCTTCATCTCGATCGAGGTGCCGTCGCCGAGTTGGACCACGGCGCGTCCGTCTTTCGCGGTTCGCACTTTCTCACCCTGCTGTAGCTTCGCGCCTGCATTCACTGAGGCTGTTTTCGTGTCGGCAATCTGGAACACCTGGCCTTCGGCGGCCTGCACAGTCGCTTCGAAATTACCCGTCGGCCAGAACCTCTGCATAAACGGAATGGCCAGAAGTCCGAGACCGAGAACGAGCGCAGCCGCAATGCCCCAGCGGAGCACGACTGGCTGTAGCGTGAAACGTGACTGGCGCGCGGCGGGCTTCATTACGACCGAGTGTCTCGTGCGCGCTTCCTTCAGCGCCTTGCGGCATGGAATGCACTCGTGTGTGTGGTCTGAAACCAGCAGCGCACGTGCTTCGGAAAGTTTGCCCGCCAGGTACGCGGGAATAAGTGACTGAAAATCTTTACAGCCCTCAATCACTTCGATTGCGGGCAACTGAAACTCTGTCTCGCCTGCAGCAGCGGAGACACGCGCCCAAACACGCTCTGCCGCTGCCGAGACGGCCGCCGGATCAACCTTTTCGTTCCGGATCTCAGCAGTGACTTTGTCGAGAATCTGCTCTTCTTTGTTACTCTTCATGATGTTTCTCCAGATAGTGGCCAATCTCTTTTCTCAGTTTCGTACGCGCACGATGGAGGACGACGCCTACCACGAGCGGTGAAGTGTTAAAAAGCGCGGCAATCTCCTTGTTGTCAAAACCTTCGTAGTAGCGGAGTACAAACATCTCACCTGCTTTTTTGCCGAGGCGGGCTACAGCCTGGCGCACCAGCGTTTGCAACTCCTTATCGGCGTGGGCAGCTTCAGGGCTGCGAAAACTACCGACCATGGCGTCAACCTCCGCATCATCCAGCGCTACGGCTTTGGAACGCGTGCGGCTGCGCAGCAGGTCGAGCGAAGCGTTAATGGCTGCGCGCGAGAGATAAGCCTCGGGATTTCGCGACCAGTCGTAATCATCCTGACCCTTAATGAGCCGGAGGAATACGTTCTGGAGCACGTCTTCGGCGTCGGCGGCGCTGCCGGTAATCCGCTGCGCGGTCCGAAAAACTCGGCCGTGATGTGCCTGGAAAAGGGTTTCCAG
>DASUPZ010000367.1:0-5940 GCA_036280855.1 Pyrinomonadaceae bacterium
CCTGACCATCTTGTAAATCATGTCGCCATTCGCCCTGCATCACGAACGCCGCCCAGAAATACGGCGACTGCCATTGCCTCGTGCGCAGCATCTCGATCTGCGCCGCGCGCAACGCTGCTGCCGGCGTCTTGTTGCTACGCAGCATTCCCGCATACAGACGCTGCATCAACGCGGATGTTGCTTTGTCGTTAACGTTCCACAGGCTGACGACTACGCGCCGTGCACCCGCATACATGAACGCGCGAGTCAGTCCATCAATTCCCTCACCTTCAAGATCTTTTCCGAGTCCGGTTTCACACGCACTCAACACCACCAGCTCCGCCGGCAGTTTCAAGTTGTAGATATCGTGAGTGCGCAGAAAGCCGTCGCGAGGTTTGCCCTGTTCATCGACGAGCGACAGCACGATCGCCGAGAGTCCGGCGCGACTCGTGTCGAGATAACCGTGCGTCGCGAAATGCACGTAACGGTATTTGCTCAGCTCATCACTCGTCGCGAACTCACGACTGGCACGGAAGTCGAGGGCCTTCATGCTCGAAGCCGCCGGCGCGACCGCTACGATCTGATCCGCTTCAGATCTCGTAAACGGCAAACGCGAAATCGAAAGCTGACCATTTGGTCCACCCTGCAGGTGTTCGATAATCCGAGTCGAAGCCTCGTCACGCGGTGTCGCCACGCGCGCACCCGCTCTCAATCGCGCATCGTTCATCGAGAACACCGGATCCGCGATGACCGCGACAGCCTTCGGCGCCGCAACGCGATTTGCCAGGTTCTGACGGTGGATGGCAAATGATGACGCGGATGGAAGACTGATCAGCTCATGATCGAGTATTAACGGGCGGTTCTCGGCAAGTGACAACGCTGCAAATGGCACGTACTGCAAAGCACCATCAGCCACGATCACCAACCGCTTCCCACGCAAATCATTCGCAGCAGGTCCAAGGATCAGCCGTCCCAACTCGGCCGCCGCCTTCTGAAGCTTTTGATCCGCGATGGCTATTCGTGTCTTCTTCTGCTCCGGCGCCTCCAGCGATTTCACCACACTCCGCGCAGTCAACAACGAGTACACCTCTCGCGCCGCCTTATCGATCGCATCCAACTTCGGAAGCTCGTAAGCCTTCAGCGAATCGTTTGTAACCGCCCAGAGATAGCTGCGGGTTTCCCCGAGTGAGTATTCGAGCAACACTGTGTTTGCATCGAGATGCGACTGGATTTCTTTCAGACGGAGTGGCTGCGGTTGCGTCAACGCTGAATACTGCGGACTACTCTTGCGAATCGCCGCCTGCACCTGCTGATACTCGTCTTCGAGCGTGCCGATTTCCCGCTGCAACGCCGCGATCTCTTCCTTGTTGCCCTTGCGCGCTTTGAGTTGCATCTCGCGTTGCGCCTTCGCATTCAGCACGCGTGCGAGATCGAGCTCTTTCTCGATTAACGAAGCATCCACACCCTGCCGGATATCAACACGTCTTTCATTCAATCGTTCGAGAAAACTTCGTGCACGCCCCCGCTCGCTCGCTTCAAACGCTTGCGCGTCGAACCCCTTCGACGGATCCTGCGCGTGCTGCTGCATCAGCACGTCGATGTAAACCTCATAAGCGCTTTCCGCCAGAGCACGGTAGGACGCGCGCATTTGCAGACTACTCGCACGAGACCGCACGGTTTCAATCGCTGCCAGCGACTCCGCGATGTACTTTTGAGCAGCTTCGAGGTTGTTGCGTTTCTGCTCCGCGCGCCCAAGCCCTTCAAGTGCAATAGCTTCGTTACTTAAATCGCCGACACCGCGGAGAATCGTGAGCGCCTTAGTAAAATGCTCGATCGCCTTGTCAGGTTGTGCGAGATGAGTGTAGGTGTGGCCAAGGTTGGTGAGTGCAACGGCCTCCCGACGAACGATTCCTGCGATGCGTTGGATCTCCGCGGCCTGAAGGTGGTATTCCAGCGCTTTTGCGTGTTGTCCCTGTGATGAATAGGCGAGCCCGATGGCATCAAGTGTTTCGGCTTCATGGGCCTTATTACCCGTTTGTTTCTGAATCGCCTGCGCCTGACTGAGATAATCCACTGCTTTCGCGTGTTCATCCAATTTATGATAGACGCGGCCGATGTTGAGTAGCGTGTAAGCCTCAGAATTTTTGTTTCCGGATTCGCGAAGCAATGGAAGCGACCGCTGTAGATAATCGAGCGCTTTTTGGGGTTCGCCCGCCTGGAAGTAAGCGGTACCGATGTTGTTGAGCGTGATGGCCTCATTCGGTTTCAGGCCAAGCGTACTGAAAATCGGGAGCGCTTGCGCGTAGAACTGCAACGCCTTCTGCCAGTCTGCAACGTCATGGTAGATCTTACCGATGTTGCTGAGAGCGTTCCCTTCAGCCAGCCGCGAGCCGTGTTCGCGCGCCAGCACGACAGCCCGCTGCTGGTGTTCCAAAGCTCGTCCCACGTCGCCGAGTATGTCGAGCATGCCACCGACGAAGGTCAGTGCTCCGGCTTCCATCCGCTCGTCTTTGAGTGCAACTGCAAGTGTCAAAGTGTCATTGAAGTGCTCGAGTGCCTTTCGGTACTCATTCAAGTTGTAGTAGGCAACTCCGGTGGAAAGTCCTGCCAGCGCCTGACGATACGTGTCGCCCGCCGCCTTGTAGAGCGACTCCGCGTGCGCAAGTTTCCCAATCGCAGCGCGCATCGCGTCAGCGTCCTGCTTTGTTAGCAGCTTTGTCCCCTCATCGAAGGCCAATTGGGCCGCCGCATGACCTTTATCAATCGCTGTTGCTTCGCGCTGAGCGATGATTTTTATCCGGTACCGTCGAGCGGGACTATCCTTACCGTCGAATGACCTCACGTCCACGCGGTATTCACCGGCAACCGGCGCTACAAAGGTGATTGGCTCGGAACCCCAACGATCGTTAGGACTGTCGCTCTCGGTAAGTGGCTTGCCGTCGGGCGTGAAAATTGCGATGACTACGTCGAGATCGTTTTGCTCGACGAGCGCGTGTATATATTGGTTGGGGGTGAGTGGGAGGCGGTAGGAATGGGTCTCGCCGCCTTTTATTTCACGTTCTACCGCAGATAACGTCGGAAGATCTTTAGGTGCTTGTGCCCGGGCTGCGACGACAGTGATCGAGAGCAGAGCCGATAATAAGACCGCAAGCTGTAAAAGATTCTTTTCCATCATTGGATAGGGTGGCCCCGGGGGCCACCCTACAATAACTATGCAGAGGCTGCTGAGGCTTCTTCCTCCTCCACGGGAGTGGTGCCGGCCTGAGCCTGGAAACTTCCCGATCCTGAAGCCCCGGTGACACCCCCACCTGGAGCCCCGATGACTTGCCCACGATTGTCCGACCAAAGTCCCTTGATTATTTCAACAGGAAACGCGGTGATAGTGATGGTATACGGACGGCCATGGACGTGGATAATTCCAACGGGGTTTTCGGGAGTAAACAGCTGATGGTTCACCGGATCTCCACCGGTTGGTGCATAGAGATTGTAGCCATCTCCAGACTTCTCAAAATAATACTTTAGTAACTTGTCGCCGTCGGGTTGTCCCGGAGGGGTGATTTGCTCGATCGTTACCTTTTTCGACATCGTCGTTTCTCCTTTTCGAATGCTTGTGGGTTTAACACAAACTCAAGGCTTGTGTTCTGGGGCTTAACGGACGTGCACGTCTTCGGCAAGGCGTTGCAGCGCCGCACTTCTAAACTCTTTTCAACTATTAACGCGAGAACTTTCCGGGAAAACCACCATCGCTTTGGACACGAGAGCCCCATTTCGGGAGCCGAAGATTGAACTGTGTAAAGATTGGGATGGATTGTGGCTTGTCAGGCCCTGTTCGTCAATGGTCTTCTTATGCCATTTCGGTCAATGGTGTTCGAGTTTTATCGGGTAAACGAGCACTTTGCCGGGTGCCTTCAAGGTCGTTTGTCGTTCGCCCCGCTCGGATGTGGGCCGTGGCAATGAGGTATTGTTCAGGAAGTTTTGCAGGTCTTTGTTCACCGATGGGACCGTTATCAGCATTCGTGCGCGCTCGCTTGCATATCCCCTGGCCGCCTCTAACTCGGGAAGCGGCTGCTCGCTGAACACAAGCCACAGTTTTTCGGTCCCCCGCTCTGCGTCAAACGCCAGCCACGTTTTCTCAGGAATTGGGACCACCTGCTCCCGAAAGATTTGCGACGACCCATTGTTTGCAGTCGAAGTCGGAAAGACCACGACAAATTCCGGTGGTAGAACTCCTTTCGGCGGGCCTTCATTGAAAATGTACAGGTGTCCATCCTGCGGACTACGGATGTGAACGCGGATTTGATAGTCCTGCTCAAAGATCATCTCGCCGGGCAGTGTAAATTGACCCTCGTACGGCCGTTCATTTCGAAATTTCTGCACCGTGATCCAGTACGTCAGCATTCTCTCCGAAACGGGCGCCGCTGCTGGCGCCGGCGCCGGCGCCGGCGCAAACGTGCTCCGCACCCGCGACCGCCAAACATTCACCGCGAAGATCCCCGCCGTCACAACGCCCATGACGATCAAGGCAATCACCACCACTCGCTTCTTATCGGATTTTTTATCCGTGTCATCCGCGGCAACATTGATCTCGGGCGACGACGTCCGATCGATCTCCGCTTGAACATCCAATCGCTTCTTCAAACTTCGCAGATCGATCAGCATGTCCTTCGCAGTCTGGTAACGCTCGTTCGCGTTCTTCGTCATCGACTTCAACACGATGCGTTCCAACTCCGCCGGCACCGCGGCGCGCTTCGATGGCGGCACAGGATCCTTCTCGAGGATCTGCACGATCGTATGACTGCTCGTAGCCCCGGTGAACGGCAGCTCGCCGGTCAACATCTCGTAGAGCATGACACCCGTGCTCCAGATGTCGCTGCGCTCGTCGACTGTTTTCGCGGTTGCCTGCTCGGGCGACATGTAGTTGACGGTACCCATGATCATTCCCGGCACAGTTTTGAACTCGGTCGCAGCTTCTTCAGAAACGTCAACGGCCTGTGTTGGCGCTCGTTTCTCCGTCACCTTCGCCAAACCGAAATCGAGCACTTTCACGAGACCATCGCGACGCCGGATCATGATGTTTTCAGGTTTTATGTCGCGATGCGCGATGCGTGCGTCGTGAGCGGCGTCGAGTGCGGCGAGGACCTGGATCGCGATGTCGAGTACCTCTCCGAGCTTGAGCTTTTGGCCGTGCAGGTAGTGACGCAGAGTTTCGCCGTCAATGTATTCGGTGGCCAGAAATGTCAGGCCATCGATTTCGCCGAATTCGAAGATCGTGAGGATGTTGGGTTGGTTCAACGACGACGCGACTTTCGCTTCCTGCCGGAAACGCTGCATGCGTCGCTTGTCTGAAGCGACATCCTGCGAGAGGACTTTCAAGGCGACTGTACGATCGAGTCGCGAATCTCTGGCGAGATAAACTTCGCCCATGCCGCCTGCGCCGAGCCGGTCCAGAACAACGTAAGAGCCGAGCTGCTGTCCTTTATTAAGAGCTCTCTCACTGGCCTTTCCTTCATTTTCATCGACCAGCAACGCGGCGATTTGCTCAACAGCAGCTCCACCGATGAAGTTTCCCGACTCAGCCTGCTGATGCGAATCGATCAGCTTCTCGACTTCAGCGCGCAACGACTCGTCAACACCACACTGGCGCGCAACGTAAGCCACACGTGCTTCATCGTCGAGCGAGATTGCCGACTTGAATATCCGGCTTACCTGTTGCCAGCGTTCGGGCGTCAATTAGGTGAGCTCCCGGCGAGTTGTTGATAGAGCCACGCGCGGGCCATGTTCCAATCGCGAGTCACGGTGTTTGCAGAAACCTTCAAGACGCCGGCGATCTCTTCGTTGCTGAGACCTCCGAAGTACCTCAGTTCAACCACCTGACTGCGTCGTGGATCCATTTCGGCGAGGCTCTGGAGTGCTTCGTCGAGGCGGAGCAGTTCAGACGCCTGTCCGGACACGACTGCGGCT
>DASUPZ010000368.1:0-7275 GCA_036280855.1 Pyrinomonadaceae bacterium
TTCTTCCCGGCTGGGAGATGCCTCGTTTCGCGATGTCGCCCGATCGCAGACACACAATTCCTTATGGCGTCGCAATCATGCTTGGAAGCCTGATCGCGGTGGCTGTCTTTCAAAGGTAGTTCTAATTTTTCGATGTAGCCCTGGGATCGATCGCTAACCCGGCGACGTTCCTTTTTAGGAAATGGAGATAAATCATCATGCGGAATAAGCGTTTAATCATTGCTCTACTGGCGGCGATAACTTTTGGCTTGATCGCCGCGGTTGGCGTCAAACAGTACCTGCTAAGTGCGCAAACCTCTCAGAGCAACTTCAACGACGTGGTGGTGGCCAAGGTCGATATCCCGGTAGGTTCGAGGATCATCGCCGAGCAGCTTACCGTTGCTCAGTTTCCAGCCGATGTAACGCCGGAAGGAGTAATCTCCACCATCGACGACAAGTTAGTCGGCCGCGTGGTGGTGACCAGCATTTCACCTCGCGATCCTGTGACCGAGCTCAAGCTCGCGCCAGTGGGAGCAGCAGGTGGTTTGTCGTCGATCATTCCCGAAGGTTATCGCGCGATGACGGTCGCGGTTAACGACGTCGTCGGCGTGTCGGGCTTCATCATGCCGGGCGCTCTCGTCGACATCGTCGTCGTTATCACCCCGCCCAAGGGTAGTGGCAACGAAGAGATGATCTCGAAGATCGTGCTGCAGAACATCAAGGTGCTTGCCAACGGTCAAAACATCGACAAGCCACAGAATGCGCGCGAAACCGAACGAGCGATCAAGGCCGTCACCCTTCAAGTGACGCCCGAGCAGGCTGAGAAACTCGCCCTCGCTTCAACCGAAGGCAAGCTGCAGCTCGTGATGCGCAACTCGGTGGACCAGGCTGACGAACAAACAACCGGCGCAAACAAGAGAAGCCTTTTGACAGGCGAGCGTGCCGTGATGCACCCGGAGCCGGGCTCTAACGCCGCGCCAAAGGCGGCGCCATCATCGACCTATCGCAGGCCGGTAGCGCCGCGGCCAGTCGTAAGAGAAACCGCTCCGAAGAGCACCGCCCAGGCGCCTCCGCCACCGCCGAAACCGAGCGTGGAAGTGATCAAAGGCGCAAAGAAAGAGACTGTTGATTTCCCGTAAGAGACGATGACTGACGAACGCAGGGCATCAACTCCGATTTCGCAATCAAGGAGAACTGAAACAATGTTGGCTCTATACCCCAGAAGAACTTATGTGATTTCGCTGCTGCTGACAGCAGTCATTACCCTCGGGCTTGGTCTGGTTAACGTCTCTGCCCAGGAAACCACTTACGACGCGTCGTTCAGCAGCACGGTCAAGGAAGCGATTCCAATCAACGTGCTGGTGGGCCAGTCGCGCGTCATCAATTTCGATCGACCGATCGGACGGTTCTCCATCTCGAATCCTGAGATCGCGGAAGCTGTCATGGTCCGTCCCGACCAGGTGCTCGTAAACGGAAAAGCGTTTGGCCAGGTCAACTTCATTGCGTGGGAGAAGGCCGACAGCAAATTCATCGTCTTCGATGTATTTGTGCGTGCCAATCTCTCGCTTATCGATTCACAGATTCGCGCGTTGTTCCCGCGTGACGACATTCGCTTGAGCCAGGCCAATGGTTCCGTTGTGCTCTCGGGCACCGTGACTGACCCCGCAAATGCTGCCCAGGCTGACAGCGTGGTCCAGGCCGCCGGCTTCAAGACCGTCAACATGCTTGCGTCTCCCGTGAAGAACGCGAGTCAGGTCCAGCTTTCTATCCGCGTCGCGGAAGTCAGCCGCAACAAGTTGCGTGACCTCGGCACCTCGTTCGCGTACCAGGGCGGACCCGGCAACGGCGGCTTCATCAGCGGCGGTGGCCCAGGTTCACTCAGCGAAGTTACCAACGGGCTGATGCAGGGAACTTTCACGAGCGCCATGAACATCTTTTTGATGGGTGGCAACACCGCGCAGATGATTCGCGCGATGCAGACCAACGGCGCGCTCCGTGCACTCGCGGAACCAAACCTGATCGCTATGGACGGCCAGGTCGCCAGCTTCCTCGCCGGTGGCGAATTTCCGATTCCCATCATCCAGGGCGGCGGTGCGGCAGGCGCGGTGACGATTCAGTTTAAGGAATACGGCATCCGTTTGAACTTTAAACCAACCATCATCGACGAAGATCACATCCGGCTGGAACTCGAGCCAGAAGTATCCACGATCGACTTCGCCAACGGTGTGAGGTTTCAAGGTTTCGTGATTCCGGCACTTCGCACCCGTCGTGCTCGCACAGGCGTCGAGTTGCGTGACGGTCAGAGCTTCGCACTCGCAGGGCTGCTCGACAACAGTGAAACGCGATCGCTCTCGAAGGTCCCGCTGCTCGGCGATGTTCCGATCCTTGGACACTTGTTCAAGTCGACTCAGTTCCAGAAACAGGAAACCGAGCTGGTGTTCATCGTCACGGCTGACCTGGTGAAGCCGGTCAATCGCGACGACCTGCCGAACATGCGCGGTATCGATGGTCTGAAGAATGGTTCGCCGCTCGGTATCGAGCCGAAGGGTGAGGGCATCTCCGGCGTGAGTGGTTTCTCGACTGGTTCCGGCACTGCGGTTCCGGCAGCCGGCGGCGACGCTACGAAGAAGACCGAAACACCGGCCGCACCGGCAGTAGTCAAGCCTGCGGATAAAAAGACTGAAACCACGGCCCCGACCGGCGCCGCGAAGCTCACGCCTTAGGCCCGACTCGCCTTTTGAGGCGACCTTCGTGAGTTTCTTTGAGGGTGGTAATCAGGTGATCTTGATTACCACCCACGATTACTAGGAACGCCACAAAGAAGCACAAATGGCACAAGAAAAAGGTTTTGCGCTTTTTGTGATTTTTTGCGGCTTAAGAGTTTCAAGGAGTAGGTCCATGGGAGCAAACATTAAGAGAGCATCCGACAGAAAAAACGAACGCGGGAACGTTCTCGCTTACACCGTTCTTTCTGCTTTCTTCCTGTTCATGGCTGTCGGTCTCGGCGTAGACCTCAGCCACCTCTACCTCGCTAAGACTGAATTGCAAAACACGGCCGACGCAGCCGCACTAGCCGGCGCTTCTGCGCTCAAGCTTTCGGCAACGGAAAGAATTCCGACCGCCGTCGATCGCGCGATTCAGATCATGAACGTCAACAAGTACAACTTCAATAACCGCAATTACGTTGACACGATGAACCTCGTCGCTCAGGAAAATCTGGTTGAGTTTTCCAGGAACCTGGACGGAACCTACAAAACTGAAGCCGCGATGACGGCCCAGGAAAAAGCCGAGGCTCGCTTCGTTCGCGTTACCACGCCGAATGTTCCGATCAATACGTTCTTCGCAATTCCGATTCTCGGGTTTTCGAAAACATTGAACGCGAAGGCCACCGCAGGTCTTTCAGTCCCGGGAAATCTGAGCGTTTGTCCGGCGCCGCTCTCGGCCGTGTCGTGCGCGCCAAACGATCCCGCGTGCAACCTTTGCGACGAAAGCGATCCGCTCTATCCAAACTGCGTGAACAGTAAATACTGGGGTAACTGCGGCGGCGCCACTCCACACGCTGTACGCACGGTGGAAGTAAATGGTCCGGACGATCCCGACGGCAACGGGCTGTGCGATCCGAAGAAAGAGTTTTGCAAAAGTTGCACCTACAACATCCGTTCTGGTCCACAAAACGGACAGGGACCTTCTGCTGGAAACTTTCAGGTGCTTCGTTGTGCAGGTAATGGCGCGAATGCCGTCAAAGAGGCTCTTGCAGCCTACGGAACGGATTGTAGCTGTGGGCGCGTGAGCCCTGGTGACGAGGTCGAAACGCAAACCGGTGAACTCGCCGGCGCCGTCAGAGCCGGTCTGAATGTGCGGTTTGACGTATACGGCAATGGCCTTAATTACAGCGCAGACTTGCCACCTGATAACAACATCGCGCAGGGCACATCGACCGGTAACGGCAATAATCAAGTTTGGGAAGGCATAACTTATGCCCAGTATCAGGGTACAGGCACGCCGACAGTTGCGCCTGTCCGACCCGCGACTGGCCATACCGGCGTAGCCAACAGGCGCGTGCTCATCATTCCAATAATTCCGATGAGCGAGTTTACAGATGAGACCGGCAATCAGACCGTGCGGCTCAGCCGCCTGGCAGGGTTCTTTATGCGAGCGCAGGTAAGCGACGGTACCGGCGGCGACATTCAGGTCGAATACATCGGCGATGACGTCAACGGCATCATCGGCTTCGACCCGAACGATAACAACATCACCAACATCGTTACGCCTGTGCTTTATCGCTAGAGGAGACGGAAAATGAGCTCAATCATTTTTCAAAAACTACGCTGCTTCATAAAACACGAGAAAGGCGCCGCCCTTGCAGAGCTGGCGATCCTCGTCCCGATTTTAATCCTGCTGGTTGCAGCCGTCGCCGAATTCGGCCGCTTCTTTCAGAAGTACACCACGCTTGCCAAGTCGACTCGCACGGCAGCACGGTACCTGTCGAATCACCCCTTCCCCGAAAACCAGGACGAAGCAAGAAACCTGGTTGTCTGCGGGAAATTAACGTGCACCGGCGGCGATGCGCTCGTCCCGGGTCTCTCGACTGCGAACGTCTGCATTCAATCAACCGGTGTCGGAAAAATCGAAACAGTAACTATCAGCATTCCGCGAGCTGGAGGCGGCGGTTGCGGCGCGCCATTGAATTACCAGCCAATCTTCAACATCGGAGCACTGCTGAATACGGGCTTCACGTTTACGCCCGCCATCGCTCCGAGCACGACGATGTATTACGTCGTCGAATAGTCGTTTTAAGGAACACGGACTATGCGAGAGAAGGATTTTCGAAAGAACGAACGCGGCACTTCGCTGGCTGAGTTTGCCGTCGTCGCAACGTTCTTTTTCATGCTTATCTTCGGCGTGATCGAATTTGGGCGGCTTCTTTACACGCACAATGCTTTGACTGACGCCGCCCGGCGAGGTGCCCGTTACGCAATTATTCACCGGGCTGAAGTTGCCCAGGACGGCGCCTTCCGTGTTGCGAAGTGCGTGAGAAACGTAGTCATGTACGGCGAGACTCATATCTCAGCCTACCCTGCGTGTGATCCACCGGAGGGTCAGCCGGTTCTCATTAGCGGAATCGACACAGCCAATATTCAGGTCGCATTCGACGGCGCCGATCTGGATGGAAATCCGGCGAGTCCAAACCCCTACGGCGCAAACCTCGGAGTAGCAACCGTCAGCATCACGAACTACAACTTCAATCTCAGTATTCCTCTGCTGCATCGCGCCATAACGTTATCGGCATACACAACGACATTGCCGGCGGAGAGTGCGGGCTTCGAGCCGCCGGACATTCCATAAAAGACGGGTGTTCATATACGAGTTACCGACAGGAACAAGGGATCAATTAAGCAATGAAACGAACTCTTACATTTTTAGTACTCAGCAGAGACGCCGGTGAGTCGAAAGAATTGAGCCGCGCACTGAGCACTCACGCAGGCACGAGCCTGCTGATGACGAGTGACGATGCGGAGCAAATCTTTACCGAATGCTGTCGCCTGCGGCCGTCGGCTGTAGTGATCAATCTCACCCACATGGGTGAACCCGCCCTCAAGCTCGTGCAGCGCATCGTCGCCGAATGTCCGAACACGGCAGTAATTTGCGCTTCGAGGGAGTCGTCGCCCGACATGATCCTGCGCAGCATGCGCACGGGCGCGCGCGACTTCATTCGCCTTCCCATTAACGATGAAGAACTGACCACGGTTATCGAACGCACCGCCGAGTTTGCCACCGAGCACGCCGACCACGAACCCAAGAAAAGAGGACGCGCGCTCGCCGTGTTCTCGAGCAAGGGTGGTTGCGGCACGACCCTCATCGCGACGAATCTCGCGATGACACAGAAGACCCCGACGGTGCTCGTCGATCTCAATCTCCAGTCGGGCGACATTGAATTACTGCTCGGGCTCAAACCCAAGTTCTCGCTCGCGGACGTGGTCGAGAATCGCGATCGCTTGGACGACGCACTGCTGGCAAGTTACATCACTCCCCATTCGAAGAATCTCTCATTGCTCGCAGCGCCTACTAAAGCCGAGAGCGCCGAAGACATCCAGGCTAAACACATCTACGAAGTCATGGAGCTGCTGCGCCAGCGATATGAGAACGTAATCATCGACACGCCGCACAACTTCGATTCAGTCACGATCTCGGCGTTGGACCATGCGGATCAGATCCTCGTGGTGTTGACGCTCGAGATTCATGCGATTCGCAGCACGCGACGCGCGCTCGAGATATTCGATCGTCTCGGTTATCCACGGCGAAAAGTGCGTCTCGTGGTGAATCGCTGGAGCAAGAACATCGAGTTGGACCAGAAGCAGGTGGAAGACTTTCTCGGCGAGCGCGTGATTGCTTTCGTTCAGAGCGACTATCGCGCGGCCGTCAACTCGATCAACCTGGGCCAGCCGCTGATCGAATCGGCTCCGGGATCGGTAGTGACCGCCGACCTTTTCAACCTGGCGGGCAAGCTGTTTGGAGACCAGATTGAATACACGCCGCCCGTTGCGGGAAAGCGGCCGTTCAATTCCCTTTTTCGCCGGCAGTCGAACACTAACGGCATGCAGGATTTGGGGCTCAATGCAGCCCTCGAGAGAGCGCAGTAGTTGTAGTTACGCCGAAGGCGTTCGCTACGTGGTTCAACGCCGAAGGCCGCTACGTAATTCAACGCCGAAGGCGTTCGCTATTTTCAGCCCAGGGTTGGAGCGCAGCGACAACCTGGGATCGATAATGCAAACAGCGTCCAACGCTGAAAGCGTTAGGCCTGTGAGGTGTTAACCCTTACAGGGTTGAAAATTTGATTGCTCATGTCCAGGGTTCTCGCTTCGCTCGAACCCTGGGCTGACATTAGCGAACGCCTTCGGCGTAATTTCAAACTGAACCGTTACCGTGGAAGCGTAAACGTTCACCAGGAAAAATTTAGCGTAAACATTTACCAGGGAAAATTTTATGGCATTACGTGAAAGACTAGTCAGAGACAGCGGCATGACCGGACCCCTGTCTGAGGACGTTATCAGCAATCAACAGGGTTTCCAGGACATGAAGTCGAGGCTCCACCGGATGTTGATCAACCGGATGGACCTGACAAAGCTCGGCCAACTCGAGCCCGATCAAGTTCATGAAGAAGTGGCGCGCCTGGCCTCCAACCTGCTGGCCCAGGAAGACACGCCGCTCTCCAGTGTCGAACGCGAGCGTCTGATTCACGAGGTTCGTCACGAACTCTTCGGACTCGGACCACTCGAGCAACTGCTCGCCGACACG